>UQXM01000028.1 GCA_900545035.1 uncultured Fusobacterium sp.
ATAAGATGAATAATAATTTAAAAAATACACTTATAAATAATATAGTTCCTATATTAATATTAATAATAATAGCTTTTTGTTTTCCATTGTCAGGACTTAGTGTTACATACACAATTCAGGAAATGATACTTAGACTTACAAGAAACCTTTTCCTTGTGCTTTCTCTGCTTATTCCTATTATTGCAGGAATGGGGCTTAATTTCGGAATAGTTCTTGGAGCTATGGCAGGGCAGATTGCTCTTGTGTTTATCACTGACTGGCAGATTGTTGGAATGCAGGGAGTTCTTCTTGCAGCAATAATATCTGTGCCGATCTCTGTTCTTCTTGGTATAATGAGCGGAATGATATTAAACAGAGCAAAAGGAAGAGAAATGATAACTTCCATGATTTTAGGTTTCTTTATAAACGGAGTTTATCAGCTTGTGGTTCTTTACGGAATGGGAAAAGTAATTCCTATTACAAATAACAAACTTCTTCTTTCAAGAGGATACGGAATAAGAAATGCTATTGACCTGAAAGATGTAAGAAAAGTTCTTGATTCTGTATTTGCTTTGAAAATCGGAGAGATAGAAATACCTGTATTTATATTTTTAATTGTGGCTGCACTGGCTTGGTTTACAGTGTGGTTCAGAAAAACAAAACTTGGTCAGGATATGAAAGCTATCGGTCAGGATATGGAAGTATCAAAAACAGCGGGAATAGATGTTGAAAAAACAAGAATAATAGCAATAGTAATATCAACTGTTCTTGCAGGTTTCGGACAAATAATATATTTACAAAATATCGGTACAATGAATACATACAACAGCCATGAGCAGATTGGAATGTTCTCAATAGCGGCTCTTCTTGTGGGAGGAGCAAGTGCTTCAAGGGCTACAATATTTAATGCTGTGAGCGGAATTTTTCTTTTCCATATGCTGTTTATTGTTTCTCCTATGGCAGGTAAGGAACTTATGGGTTCTGCACAGATTGGGGAATATTTCAGAGTATTTGTTTCTTACGGAGTAATTGCTCTGACACTTGTTCTTCACCAATGGAGAAGAGAGAAAGAAAAAGAAGAATTAAGACGCAGAATTATGGCAGAAAGAGCTGCACAGACAGAGGGTGATAAGTAATGAAGAGAATAATAAGCTGGATTGTAGTTCTTTGTATAACAATAGCAGTATCGGCAGTTCTTTTTGTAACAGGAAAACAGCACAAGGTTATGCTTATAAACGGAAAGCAGGGAGAAACAGCTCCTGCCAGAGTTTTATATATTGTTGACGGGGAAAATGCTGAAAAACCTAAGAGTGTAAGAGCAAACAAAAAAGGCGTGGTTTTTGTAAAAGGTTCAAACCATGTTATCACAATAAAATACAAAGATGAAAGCGGAGAGAATAAAGAAATAACTAAAAAATTCAAAGCTCAGCTTTCAAAAGATGCTGTAATTAACTTTGCAGGTATGATTGAAGATAGAAACGACTGGATAACATATACTGAAAAAGAAAAGGAAGCACCGTCAGAAGAATAACAAAATTGGCTGTTACAAATTAGTAGCAGCCATTTTTTTAAATATTTTTTTCTTTATCAAGTATTTCTTTAAAAGTGTTGTATAAAGAATGGATAAATTCAACTCTATCTTTATTGAAATAATGTGGCTTTTCTATATAAACATTTGTAACAAAAGGTACGATTAAAAATTTTCCCTTTGGAAGAGAACGGCGTAACCCACTTAAAATTATAGGAACAAATGGAATATTAGGATATTTCATTGCAATTTTTGAAATGCCGTTTTTAAACGGAGCAAGTTTTTCTTTTGTTCCCCGTGTACCCTCAGGAAAAATAATAACAATATTTCCTTCGTCAAGAGCATTGTATATTCCGTCAAGGATATCGCTGCTCTTCTTTTTTCTTTCTATTGGTATAACACCGATTAAGTTTTTTGAAAAGAAAGCAAGAATTTTATTTTTAAAAAAATAATCAGCAGCTCCTGCAGCTTTAATTTTAGGAATATCTTTGCTTTTGAAAAGACTGATAATAACAAGAGTATCCAGATGACTGTTATGATTTGCAACAATAACAGAAGGACCTTTTGGGAGATTTTCTTTGTTATGTACATTTAATCCTATAAAAAAATAAGAAAGAAATTTTACTATTGTGCTATAAAAAATTATTCTGATAAAAGCAGACATAAAAATCCTCCTAATAATATAAATAATAAATCAAATGGAAGAACAAAGGTGATACAAAAATAAGACTATCCATTCTGTCAAGAATACCTCCGTGTCCCGGAATAAGTTGGCTGGTATCTTTTAAATTTAAATCTCTTTTTATCCCAGAAATAAAAATATCACCGATAAATCCCAATACAGCTATTCCCGTTCCAAAAATAAAAGAGATTAAAAAATTATTTTTAAAAAGTATTGGAGAAATAATAAAAGACAAAATTCCAGTTGAAACAGCTCCTCCGATAAATCCTGCCCATGTTTTATTTGGACTGATCATAGGAATTATTTTTCTTTTTCCCAAAGCTTTTCCCCAGATATATTGGAAAACATCATTGCTCTCTGTAAGGAAAAGAATATAGACGACAAGATTTCGTCCTATTATACTTGTATTTTCAGATGTAGGATATAAGTTGTACAAATAGCCGATATATCCAATAGAATATACATTTATCATCATTCCCCAAAACATTGTTCCACCGGCTTTCAATATCCCTTGGGTTTTTTGTTCAAGTGTAATCACAGCGGAAAGGAAAAAGAAAACATAAACAGGAATAAATATGACAAAAACTTCATACCATTTGATATAGATAAAATAAGTTTGAAAAGGTACAGTAAGATACATTAAAAATACAAGTTTTCTGTCTGTAGGTCTGATATCGATGATTGAAAAGTATTCTTTCAGTCCCAGAAACATTATAAAAGACAGATATATAAGAAACAGTCTTCTGTCTGAAAGAGCAACGAAAAGAGAGATGACTATTATCCACCAGCTTCTTATCCTATCTGACAAATTTTGATATGTTGAGGATTTTATTTTTCTTTTTATAAATCTTACAAGACATTGTGCGAAGCAAAGTATAAAAAAGATAAAAATAAAAATTTTATTTTCTAAAAAATAATCAATGATGTATTGTAATGACATATTAATCACTTTCCTTCAAACAATTTTTTATTCTGTTAAAAATAGTATAATTTAAAAGAATAATCATAATAATAAAAATTATATTTACAATTTTTTCATTAATAATCCTGAATGCGAGAAGAATGCTTAGACAACTTATAACAAAAGCTCTGTCGCTTTTTCCCATAGGTCCGTCATATCTTCTGCCGTTACCTACAACAGCTCCTAAAATACCTGCTGTTTCTGAAATTATAGAAAATACAATCAACAGAATAAAAACAAGATGACCGCAGACTATATTCCACAGTCCTAAAAAGATTGCAGTATCAGAATAAATGTCTCCCAGTTCATTAAGTATTCCTCCAAGTTTTGATTTTTGTCCAAATTCTTTTGCAAGAATACCGTCAATAGCGTTTAATGCCATTCTGATGAAAAGGAATACCGGAAGAATTAAATATATAAAAGAATTATATGAAAAATACCAGACTGTAAATCCAATAATCATAGAAAGAAGCATTGCTAATATGGTTACTTGATTTGCAGTAACATTTAAAGAGTAAAGTTTTTTTACAATAGGACGCAGCAAATTTTGAAATTTTGGTTTTAACTGGTAAACAGAAATCATTTTTCCTCCTTAAAAAATTAAGAGTTATTTATATTAAATATAGTTCAAAAAGGTATGTATGTCAATATTAAAGATAAAAAAATAATGTGATTTAGCTAACATTGACAGAATTTGATGTAAAAGTCAGGCTCTGTTTTTTATATTTTTTATTTGCCAATATTTTTTGGAAAGGATATAATTTATACAGAAAAATGAACAGAGGAGGGGGCTATGATAAAAAGTTCGGCAAGAAAATATAAAGATTATGTAATAAATTTAAGAAAAGAGCTTCACGAAAATCCGGGGTTGAGCTGGGAGGAATATGGAGCATCTGAAATAATAAAAAGAGAACTTACAGCAATGGGACTTTCTTACAGAGAAATGGCAAAAACAGGTGTAGTTGTTGATATAAAAGGAAATTATGAAGGGGGATGCGTTCTTTTGAGAGCCGATATGGATGCGCTTCCTGTTACAGAATGCACAAATGTTTCTTACAAATCGAAAAATGAGGGAAAAATGCATGCCTGTGGACATGACGGACATACAGCACAGCTCCTTGGAGCAGTAAAAGTTTTGAATGAAAACAGGGATTTAATACACGGAACTGTAAGATGTGTATTTCAGCCTGCGGAAGAGATAGGGCAGGGAGCAAAGAAAATGATAGAAGAGGGAGTTCTTGAAGGAGTGGACGGAGCTTTTGCCATTCATTTATGGTCTGGAATTCCTGTGGGAAAAATTTCTGCTGAAGCAGGACCGAGAATGGCTTCTGCCGACAACTTTCTGATAAAAATAATAGGAAAAGGAGGACACGGTTCACTTCCTCAGCAGTGTGTTGACCCTGTTGTAACAGCTTCGGCTTTTGTTATGAATTTACAGCCTATTGTCAGCAGAGAAACAAATCCTAATGAAAGTATTGTAATAACAGTTGGAAAAATTCATACGGGAACAACGGCGAATGTTATTCCCAATGAAGCAGTAATTGAAGGAACGGCAAGATGTTTCAACCCTGAATTGAGAAAAGAAATTCCCCATATGATAGAGAGAGTTTTAAAAGGAACAGTTGAGATTTACAGAGCAGATTATGAAATGGACTACAAATTTTATCCTGCTCCGGTGATAAACGATACAGCTTGTACAGAAACGGCTGTTAAATCAGCAGTGAAACTTTACGGGAAAGAGTGTCTGTTTTCTCTTGAAAAAATGACAACGGCAGAAGATTTTTCTGCATTTTCAGAAAAAGTTCCCAGTGTTCTTGCTTTTGTGGGAGTGAGAAACGAGGAAAAAGAATGTGTATATCCTCATCATCACCCAAAATTTAATATGGACGAAGACGGCTTTGAAACAGGGACAGCATTGTATGCACAATATGCTGTGGATTTTCTGAATTCCCTTGAAAAATAAATATTTTTTGACAATTAATAAAAGATATGATAAAATAACTAGGCTTATATAAATAGATATTCCTCTTTAATCAAAAGGAATATTAAATGAATATCTAATCAGGAGGAAAAAATGAAAGAAAGATTAATCGCATTAATTGAAAAAGATTACTTGAGAACTGACATCCCTCAATTCAAAGCAGGGGACACAATTGCAGTTTACTACAAAGTAAAAGAAGGAAACAAAGAAAGAGTTCAACTTTTCCAAGGAACAGTAATCAGAGTAGCTGGTGCTGGAATTGCAAAAACATTTACAGTTAGAAAAGTTGTAGACGGAATAGGTGTTGAAAGAATAATCCCTATGAACTCTCCAATGGTTGACAAAATTGAAGTGTTAAAAGTAGGAAAAGTAAGAAGAAGCAAACTTTACTACCTAAGAGGATTATCTGGTAAACAAGCTAGAATCAAAGAACTTAGAAAATAGTTTCAGAAAGCTGAAGGTATCATATACCTTTGGCTTTTTTTCATTTTTTGTGATAAAATATGTTTGTAAAACAAAGTAGAATTTGGAAAGGACAAAACATGACAAGAGAACATATTTTTTTAAACGGAATATTTTATCTTATTCTGACAGCATTTTTTGTGTATATATTTGTGAAAGAGAAATATCTTGTGAGCAAGATAGAAAAATACAGAAACAAAGTTTCTGAAAAAATTATCGGTGTTTTCGGAATAGAAAAACAGGGAGCAAAAACAGCTGTGCACAAAGTGGTAAACGGGTGTGAAGCTGTTATCACAGCAGTTGTTCTTGTACTTATAATTCAGAGATTTTATATTGGGAATTTTGTTGTACCCACAGGGTCAATGATACCTACAATAATTCCGAAGGACAGACTTTTCGGAAATATGGTGGTGTATAAATTTAAAGCTCCGCAGAGGGAAGATATAGTTGTATTCAAAGAGCCTGTTGAAAACAAAGTTCTTTATACAAAAAGAGTAATGGGGCTTCCGGGAGAAAAAATAAGTATCAGAAACGGACATTTACATGTGGACGACAGAGAGCTTACATTAAGAAAGTATTCTGCTTTGGGACAGCTTGGAACAAGAACTTGGACTGTTCCTAAGAAAAATGATGAGATAATTATTAAGCCGGGAATGAATTACAGTGCGGTTTATACGGAAGCTAATTATGATGTAGGAAAAATACAGGAGCTTATTTCAAAAAACGGAGCTGCTGTGGAAAAACTTCTTCCTGATTTACAGTTTTATGTAAACGGAGAGAGAACAGGAATGATTTTGGATTATATCCATGACGAAGAGATATTAAAGAGAATTATGGTAGGAGAAACAGTAAAAGTTACTCTTGATGAGGATTGCTATTTTATGTTGGGAGATAATACAGACGGAAGTTATGATTCAAGATTCTGGGGATTTGTAAAGGACAGCAGAATAAGAGGAAAAGCTTTTGTAAGATTTTTCCCTCTCAACAGAATATCTTTATTAAAATAATTTGGAGAAAATATAGAGATGAGATTTACTATTTGTGAAAAAAACAGTGCAGAAGAGATTTATAACCTTGAAAAAGAAATTTTCGGAAACAGTGCCTATACTTTTAATCAGATTGAGGATATAAATACGATGCCTGATATGTATAAAATAATATCTGTGCAGAATGAAGAGGGACAGACAGCTGGGTATGTGATAGTTTTTAACAACAGCGATTCTCTTGAAATAATGAAAATAGGAGTAAATCCTGTTTTCAGAAAACAGGGGTTTGGCTCTGTATTAATAAATGAAGTAAAAAAATCAAGAATGGAGATTTTTTTGGAAGTTCGTGAAAATAATACAACAGCCAGAGAGTTTTACAAGAAAAACGGATTTAAGGAAGCCGGAAAAAGAAAAAATTATTACTGTGATACAGGAGAAGCTGCTGTTATAATGGTGTTTTAAAATTTTATTAATATAAAAGGAGCAATATGGAAAAAAATATTTATTCAAATCCACTGGTGGAAAGATACAGTTCAAAGGAGATGCTGGAAATATTTTCTCCTCAAAATAAATTTTCAACTTGGAGAAAGCTTTGGGTTTCTCTTGCCGAAAGTGAAAAAGAACTGGGGCTTAACATAACTGATGAACAGATTGCAGAGATGAAAGAGCATATTTATGATATTGATTTTGAAACAGCTGAAAAAAGAGAAAAAGAGGTAAGACATGATGTAATGGCTCATGTCTATACATTCGGAACACAGGCAAAATCAGCAATGCCGATTATTCACCTTGGTGCTACAAGTGCATATGTGGGAGACAACACAGACCTTATTCAGATAAAAGAAGCTCTTGCTGTTGTAAAAAAAGAGATGATAAATGTTATGGACGGACTTTCTAAATTTGCTATGGAGTATAAAGGAATGGCAACTTTGGGATTTACACATTTTCAGGCTGCACAGCTGACAACAGTGGGAAAAAGAGCAACTCTTTGGCTTCAAAGTCTTCTTCTTGATTTTGAAGAGCTGGAATTCAGAGATAAAACTTTGAGATTCAGGGGAGTGAAAGGTACAACAGGAACACAGGCAAGTTTTGAGGAACTTTTTGACGGAGATTTTGAAAAAGTAAAAACTCTTGATGAAATGGTAACAAAAAAAGCGGGATTTGAAAAAAGATTTATGGTGGCAGGACAGACTTATGACAGAAAAATAGATTCTGAAATGATGAACTTATTGGCAAATATAGCTCAGTCAGCACATAAATTTACAAATGATTTAAGACTTTTACAGCATCTTAAAGAGATAGAAGAGCCTTTTGAAAAAAATCAAATCGGTTCGTCTGCTATGGCATATAAAAGAAATCCGATGAGAAGTGAGAGAATTTCATCTCTTGCAAAATTTGTGATAGCACTTCAGCAGAGCACAGCCATGACAGCTTCTACACAATGGTTTGAAAGAACTCTTGATGACTCTGCAAATAAAAGACTTTCTCTGCCACAGGCATTTTTGGCTGTAGATGCTATTCTTATTATATGGAAAAATATTTTGGACGGACTGGTAGTATATCCGAAAATGATAGAGAAGCATATAATGGCAGAACTTCCTTTTATGGCAACAGAGTATATCATAATGGAAGGTGTTAAAAACGGCGGAGACAGACAGGAGCTTCACGAAAAAATAAGAGTTCACTCAATGGAAGCCGGAAAAATGGTAAAAGTTTACGGAAAAGAAAATGATTTGATAGAAAGAATTATAAACGATCCAAGTTTTAATATCGATAAAGATAAGCTTCAGGAGATACTTGCTCCAAAAAATTTCATAGGATTTGCAGAGAAGCAGACAGAGGAATTTATAAATATAGAAATAAAACCTATTCTTGAAAAATATTCAGAACTTTTGGGAATGGATTCAGATTTAAAGGTATAAGGTTATGAAAGCTGACAAGCAGAAAAGAAGAGAGAAATATTTGGTATTTCTTATTCTTTTGTCCCTTTATCTTTCTCTTTTGGAAACTTTTATCCCGAAGCCTTTTCCATGGCTGAAACTGGGACTTTCAAATATAGGAACACTGGTTGCTCTTGAAAAATTCGGAAAGAAAATGGCGTTTGAAGTTGTAATATGCAGAATAGTTATTCAAGGAATAATGCTTGGTACATTGTTCAGTCCCGGATTTATAATAAGTCTTGTTTCGGGAACGGCGAGTGTCTGCATAATGGCGGTGTTATATAATTTCAGAAACAGGCTGAGTCTTGTGTCTATAAGTATTTTTTCAGCACTTATACATAATTTAACTCAGCTCACAGTGGTTTATTTTCTGTTATTCAGAAATATGAATATAAATTCAAGATATGTAATGGTTTTTGTAACAGGTTTTCTTATTCTGGGAGCTGCTGCAGGAGCTGTTACAGGATTTATCGGAGAAAAATTATTACTTAGAAGGAGTTGTGTTGAATGAGAAAATATTTTGGTACTGACGGAATAAGAGGAGAGGCAAACAGAGAGCTTACAGCGGAACTGGCAATGAAACTGGGATATGCTCTTGGATATTATTTAAGAAAGCAGAATCCTGACAAGAAAAAAATGAAAGTTATTATGGGGTCTGATACGAGAATTTCGGGGTATATGCTTAGGTCAGCTCTTAGTGCGGGACTTAATTCTATGGGAATAAATATAGATTTTGTTGGGGTTATTCCTACACCGGGAGTAGCTTTTATTACTCAGGCAAAAAGTGCTGAAGCGGGAATAATGATATCAGCTTCTCACAATCCTGCAAAAGATAACGGAATTAAAATATTTGCAAAGGACGGGTGCAAACTTCCCGATGAAGTGGAGCTTGAACTTGAAGGGTATATAGATAATTATGCAGAGCTTGTAAAAAATCCTCTTCCGGGAGATGCTGTGGGAAAATTCAAATATGCCGAAGATGATTATATTCTTTACAGAGATCATCTGAAATCAATAGTTCAGGGAGATTTTTCAGGAATGAAAATAATTCTTGATGCAGCAAACGGATCAGCATACAGAGTGGCAAAAGATGTATTTCTTTCTCTTGGAGCAGAGATTGTTGTAATTAATGACGCTCCTAACGGGAAAAATATAAATGTAAGATGCGGTTCAACACATCCTGAAATTTTATCAAAAGTAGTAATGGGGTATGAGGCAGATTTGGGACTTGCTTATGACGGAGATGCAGACAGACTTATTGCTGTTGATAAAAACGGAAAAATTGTAGACGGAGATAAAATAATAGCAACTCTTGCTGTGGATATGAAAAAGAAAAATGTTCTTGTAAATAACAGAGTTGTTACAACTGTTATGAGCAACATGGGATTGGAGTCTTTCCTTAATGATAACGGAATAGTTCTTGTGAGAGCAAATGTAGGGGACAGATATGTTCTTGAAAAAATGAAGAGCCAAGGGCTTAACATTGGAGGAGAGCAGTCAGGACATATTATTCTTCTTGACTACGGAACAACAGGAGACGGAATACAATCATCTCTTAAACTTGTAGAAGTTATAAGGGACAGCGGAAAAACTCTTGATGAGCTTGTGGGACTTATTCCTGAGTGGCCACAGGTATTAATAAATGTAAAAGTTGACAATGCAAAGAAAAATATACGGAACAAAAATGAAAACATAACTTCTTTCATTGAGAAAAAAGAAAAAGAAATGGGCAACGAAGGAAGAGTTCTTGTAAGAACTTCGGGAACAGAGCCTATTGTAAGGGTAATGGTAGAAGGAAAAAATGCAGAGTCTGTAAAAGCAATAGCTGAAGAGATAGCTGAAGTTGTAAGAACAGAGCTGGCATAAAAATAAAATATTAAAAGCAGGGAGAAAATATAATGTATAAAAATTTTTCTAAGGTTTATGACAAATTTATGGAAATCTGCGACTATAATGAGTGGGTAAAACTGCTGGAAAAATACAGAGCAGATTTTTGTCCCCAAGGAAAAAAGTTTTTGGACTTGGGCTGTGGAACAGGCAGCACTCTTGTAATTCTGAGTGAAAAATATGAGTGTTCAGGGCTGGATTTGTCAGAAGAGATGCTGAAAAGAGCAAACATAAAATTAAAGGGCAGACAAGTACCTTTGTTTTTGGGAGATATGAGAGAATTCAGCACGGGAGAAAAATATGACATTATATTTTCTTTTTTTGATACAGTAAATCATCTTACAGGCACACAGGATTTGTTGGATTTGTTCAACAGTGTAAAAAACTCTCTCAATGAAGAGGGAATATATGTTTTTGATGTTGTGGACAGAAAGTTTATGGACAAGATGTTTGCAAATGATATCTATGCAGATAGCAGAAAAGATTTTGCTGTAATTTGGGAACATTTTTACAACGAAGAGGAAAATCTTGATGAGATTGAAGCTTCATATTTTGTGAAAAATAAAAATAAGACTTATGACAGATACAACGAATATTATGAAAAAAGAATTTTTACACATGAAGAAATATGTTTCTGTGCAGAGAAAGCAGGACTTTCTGTAAAACTTGCAGAATTCAACGAAGAAATTGCCGGAAAAAGATATTTTTATGTACTGAAATAAATATAAAATTTTTTATTTCGGAAAAATAGTATAACATGGTTAAATTTTTGAACAACTTTTAATCTTTCAAAGAAAAAACTTTGATAAGGAAAGAAAAAATGCTAAAATTTGATAGAGATTTTTTTAAATATTTATCCCTTTTGGGAACTTTGGGATTTATAATGATAGGAAATATGTTGGTATCTCTGGCTGTATATAAATATATCATAGCCAGATATATTTATGAAAGTCCCGTGCTTTTTATCGTTTTTCTTCTTTTGGGAATTGCGAGCGGATTTTACAGTGTATATCAGCAGATAATGAAAAAATAAAAAAAACTTGACTTATCGGTCAGGTTATAAGGTATAATAAATATAATTGACTGAAAAACGGAAAGGTTTTTGTATGGATGATATAAAAAATATAATGAGAAGAGCATTTATTACTTCCGGACTGATAATAATATACGGACTTATTCTCAGAGAAAAAGCTGTATGTATAGGAATGTTCGGAGGGTCTTTGATTTCCATACTTGCATTCTATATGCTCTGTGTTGATGTGAAAGCCACAGTAGCATCAGGGAACGGCTCTTATAAAGTGGGGATAATAAGCTATCTGAAAAGATATATTCTCTACGGAGCGGCTCTGGGAGCTTCGGCTTATTTTTTTGGAATCGGAATGTTGTTAAGTACAGCCATTGGATTATTGAATATAAAATTTAATATTATGATAATGGTTCTATATAAAAAGTTTATACAATTTAAAAAGAAGTACTTAAAGTAATGAGAGAGGAGGGTTTATATGAACATAGGTTTTTTTACTCCACCTCTAGTGGAAGGACCAAGAATTGTTTTCTTTGTTCCGCTGCCTGAATTTTTGCACAGACTGCCGATAGCAATGGATATGGGCAACGGACAAGCCGGACTTCCTGTTACAATTACAGTAATAGGGACTTGGTTCTGTATGCTTGTTTTGTTTTTACTGTTTAAGGTAGGAACAAGAAAATTGGAGCTTGTGCCTACATCGGGACTTCAGACAGCACTTGAATCGCTGTACGAATTTCTTGACGGGCTTGTAGGACAGATGATAGGAAGCTGGAAAAAGAAATATTTTTCATTTTTGGCTGTAATATTTATATTTATCCTTACATCAAATCTGCTGACATTTTTCTTCCCAATACCTTGGCCTACATTTGGGGCTGACGGAACAGTAACAATCTCACCTGCTTTCCGTGCACCGACAATGGACCTTAATACAACAGTCGGACTTGCATTGCTGGTAGCAGTAACATTTATAGGAACAAGTATAAAGAGAAATGGAGCACTTGGCTATGCCAAGGGATTTTTAGACCCAGTACCTGTTATGTTGCCTTTAAACATAGTGGGAGAATTAGCAAAACCTGTCAATATGTCAATGAGACTTTTCGGAAACATGTTTGCAGGTTCGGTAATCATGGGGCTTCTTTACAAAGCTGCACCATGGGTTGTACCTGCACCTCTGCATTTATATTTTGATTTATTTTCAGCAGTGGTACAGAGTTTCGTATTCACAATGCTTGCCATGGTTCATATTCAGGGGGCATTGGGAGATTCCGTAATGGAAGAAGAACAATAATAAACTAAAAAATCAGAAAAATTTCAGGAGGTATTCAAATGGATATTTTATTAGCAAAAACAATAGTTTTGGCAGCATCAGCAGTTGGTGCAGGATGTGCAATGATAGCTGGACTTGGACCAGGAATCGGAGAAGGTTATGCAGCAGGTAAGGCAGTAGAAGCAGTTGCAAGACAGCCTGAAGCAAAAAGCAACATCATCTCTACAATGATTTTAGGACAAGCAGTATCAGAGTCAACAGGTATTTACTCACTTGTTATAGCTATGATTTTACTGTATGCAAACCCATTCATGTCAATCTTAGAAAAAGCTGCAGGGCTTGTTAAGTAATAACCGGGTAAATTAAATTAAACTCAGACAGAAATTAATTAATCCGGGAAGGAGGTAATAATCTTGGCACCACAAAATATGCCTGCAATATCAATTGATATAAATATGCTTTGGCAGATTATAAACTTTTTCATCTTGATAGTTATTTTCAATAAATATATGAAAAAACCTTTAAAAAGAATAATAAAGGAAAGACAGGCGAAAATAGCCGGAGATCTTGAAGATGCAAAGCAGGATAAAGAAGCTGCAAAAAAAGCAAAAGAACAAGCAGAAGAAATCTTAAAGAAAGCCAGAATTGAGGCTCATAATATAATCAGTCTTTCTGAGAAAAAAGCCGACGAAAGAAAAGAAGAGATTTTAAAAGAAGCGACTGTTCAAAGAGATAAGATTTTAAAAAGTGCTGAAGTGGAAGTAACAAAAATGAAAGAAAGAGCAAGACAGGTTATAAGAGGGGAAATGCAGACTCTTGCCGTTAATCTTGCAGAAAAAATTATTACTGAAAAATTAGATTCAAAAGCCGGAGATCTGCTGATAGACGACTTCATCGACAAGGTAGGAGATGCGTAATGACAGACAGCCAAGTTGGAAGAAGATACGCAGAGGCAATTTTTGAAATAGCAGAATCTAAGAACAGTATAAAAGAGGTTTACGAAGCTTTAAACAGCCTTATGGAATTTTACAAAACAGACAGAGATTTCAAGAACTTTATTGATCATCCTCTTATTTCAGACAGTGAGAAAAAAGAAGCTCTTGAAAAAATTTATCACAGCGAAAGCGAAGAGATAAAAAATATAATTTTTTATCTTCTTGATAAAAAAAGAATAGCAAATATCAGAGAGATAGTTGCCGAGTATTTGAAAATATATTATGCAAAAAATCAAATACTTGATGTGGAAGCTACTTTTGCCGTAAAACTTTCAGAGGCACAAAGAGAAAAGCTTATTCACAAATTGGAAATGAAAACTAAGAAAAAGATAAACCTAGTGGAAAAAGTTGATGCCGGAATAATCGGAGGAGGAATTCTTAAAATCGGCGACAGAATTATCGACGGTACAGTAAGAACTCAGCTTGATAATCTGGTGAAATCACTTTAGGAATACACATAAATCGGAGGTGTAATCGTTGAATATCAGACCAGAAGAGGTAAGCAGCATTATAAAAAGCGAAATAGAAAACTATAAAAAAAGCCTCGATGTAAAAACTTCAGGTTCTGTATTGGAAGTAGGAGACGGTATAGCAAGAATATACGGTCTTAGCAATGCTAAAGCAGGGGAACTTTTAGAGTTCACTGACGGAATAATGGGAATGGTTCTTAACCTTGAAGAGAACAATGTAGGAGCTGTTATTCTTGGGGACTTCTCTAAAATAAAAGAGGGAAGCGAAGTAAAAGCAACAGGAAGAATAGTTTCTGTTCCTGCAGGGGAAAATTTCCTTGGAAGAGTAGTAAATGCTCTTGGACAGCCGATTGACGGTAAAGGGGATATTGAGCCTGTAAAATATATGGAACTTGAAAGAAAAGCTTCAGGAATTATTTCAAGAAAACCTGTTTCTGAACCATTACAGACAGGAATAAAATCAATAGACGGAATGGTGAAAATATGTATCTGGGCAATGAAAGAGGAAGTTCATTATCTATTAACTGGA
>UQXM01000029.1 GCA_900545035.1 uncultured Fusobacterium sp.
GTTGTTAAAGTTGAAAGCAGGAACAGCATAACCGTTTTCATTTGCTTTCTTAAACATTTCTTTTGTGTTTACAAGACCTAGGTCTTTATAGTTATAAGACATATTTTTCCTCCTATGAATAATTTTTATCCACTTCAATTTTACCAAAATTTGAAAATAAAATCAATTAATAATAATTATATTTTTATTTTTTTTAAAATGTGCCTGAAAAATTTTTTCAATGTCATTTTTTTACGGAACATTACAAAAACTTCCGGAACTAATTCCAATACATTTTCAGCCACTCTTTTATACTTCCCAAAATGGTTAAAAATTGAGCATTTTTTGCTCAGAAGCCATGACAGCATTATAAGATTTACCACTCTTAAAAAATTTATGATAAAATTTACCAGTCCGACTTTTGTTATATATATATTCCAAATTTTTATAAGAACTTCTCCCTCCTGATGAGAGAAAATCTGAATTAAAAATGTTCCTATGTATATATAAATTAAAATTTTTAATTTTTTTATATCATTTTTCAAATTTTTATTGAGAAAGATATTAAGAAGCAGTTCCGCTGCTGAAACTGCTCCTATTATTCTTAAATCATCAAAGATAATACTTGTTAAAAATAATACAGCAAGTATACTATTTAGTAACAACTTTTACTCCATTCATATATGGTACTAAAGCATCAGGGATTAGGAATGAACCGTCTTCCTGTTGATAGTTTTCCATTATTGCAACAAGAGTTCTTCCTACTGCAAGTCCTGAACCGTTAAGTGTGTGAACAAATTCACTCTTAGTGCTTCCGTTTGGTCTGTATTTAAGTCCCATTCTTCTAGCTTGGAAATCTTCACAGTTTGAACATGAAGAGATTTCTCTGTATTTATTTTGAGAAGGCAGCCATACTTCTACATCATAAGTCTTAGCTGAACCAAATCCGATATCTCCGCTGCAAAGAGAGATTACTCTGTATGGAATTCCTAATATTCTTAAAACATCTTCTGCATTGTCTACCATTTTTTCAAGTTCGTCATAAGAAGTTTCAGGAGTAGCAAGTTTAACCATTTCTACTTTATTGAATTGGTGAACTCTTATAATTCCTTTAACATCTTTTCCGTAAGAACCTGCCTCTCTTCTGAAACATGGAGAATAAGCTGTATAATATTTAGGAAGATCTTTTTCATCTAAAATTTCTTTTCTGTGAATATTTGTCATTGTAATTTCAGAAGTAGAGATAAGGAACATATCATCATCTGTTCTGTACATATCTTCTTCAAATTTTGGAAGCTGTCCAGTTCCTTCACAGATTTCTCTGTTTACCAAGAATGGAGTGATATGTTCTGTATATCCGTGTTTTTCAGTATGAAGGTCAAGCATAAAGTTTATCAGTGCTCTTTCAACTCTTGCAGCTCCTCCTCTGTAAAGAACAAATCTTGAACCAGAAAGTTTTGAACCTCTTTCAAAATCAAGTATTCCTAATTTTTCTCCGATTTCCCAGTGAGATTTTGGTTCAAAATCAAATTTTCTAGGCTCTCCCCATCTTCTAATTTCCACATTTTCGTCTTCATCTTTTCCGATTGGAGTTGTTTCACTTAATTTATTAGGAATTGTCATTTGAATGTATTTTATTTTTTCATCAACTTGAGCAAGTTTTTCGTCAAGTTCTTTTATTTTGGCAGAAACCTCTCCCATAGCTTTTATAAGTTCAGAAGCATCTTCTTTTGCTTTTTTAAGTCTTGCTATTTCAGCAGATTCACTGTTTCTTTTATTTTTTAAAGCTTCAACTTCTCCAAGAATTTCTCTTCTCTCTTCGTCTAATTTTGCAAACTCGTCAAGAGTAAGGTCGCTTCCTCTTTGTTTAAGCCATTTTTCTACCTGTTCTTTATTTTCACGCATAAATTTTAAATCTAACATATTGTATTCCCCCTTAATTATATTTCAATCATTCCGTATTTTTTTATAGATACCTCATCAGCTCCCACTCCGCATATGTTTAAAAGCGAATTCGGCGACATATTTTCAAGTATCATTGTTATTTTATCATCTTTAATTTCATAATTTTTTATTCTGGGTTTTAAATCTTTGGACTCAATTTTTCCTTTTTTTTCTTTTGTAAGAATTATTTCATCCTGAGCCAAAAGATTTTTTATCTTCTCTAAGGAGGAGCCATGTCCCTGAATTTCAAATTTCATATCCTTATACTCCTCAGCTATAGATGTTTTACCGTCTATATCAATCACTTTGGTAAACTCGAAACCTATCACACATTTGTTGTTCAGCTTATTGAAAAGTTCTTCGTTTGTCATATCTTCTCTAAGCTCAATATCCATGGCTTCATTAAAAGCTTCCGTCCCCAAAGAGATAGGATTACCTAAAGAAATTTTTGGTCTTGGATGAAAGCCCTGACTGTACTTAACCGGTATACCGCCTTTTCTTAGTATCCTCTCCATAAATCTCAAAAGGTCTAAGTGAGAAATATATTTCATGTCTTCATACTTGTTAAAAAATAATCTTTTCTTCATCTTAATCCTCTTTTACTTATATTGATATTTTCTATTGTATCACGGAAAGAGAATTAATTGAATAGGTATATTTAAAAAAAATCCCTGTTTTGAAAAATATCTCTGCTATTTTTCAAAACAAGGTAATTTTTTGACTATTTTTCTCTGCTCTTTACTTCCTGCTCTAATTTTTTTACTCTTTTTAAAAGTTCAGGAAGTTTTTTCATTCCCGCCTGAATTTTTAAATTTTCCTGTAAAGGCACAACAGGATGTCCTCCCAATACTTGATTGTCTTTCAAACTTCCTGTTATTCCAGATTGAGCTGCAATCATAATATTATTTCCTATTTTGATATGCCCTCCTATTCCTACCTGTCCTCCCACAGTAACATTGTTTCCAATCTCTGTACTTCCTGCAATTCCTGACTGTGAAGCCATTAAGAAATTTTCACCGATTATAACATTATGTCCGATTTGAATTAAATTATCCAATTTTGTAAATTTCTTGATTATTGTATCTCCTATTGCCCCTCTGTCAACAGTTGTGTTTGCTCCGATTTCCACATCATCTTCAAGAACAACTCTTCCAATCTGCTCTATTTTCTGATTGTTTCCGTTTACTTTTACAAATCCGAAGCCATCAGCACCTATCACAGCTCCCGGCTGAATTACAACTCTCTTTCCTATTTCACAAAACTCTCTTATTGTAACATTCGGATAAATTATACTGTCGTCTCCGATTGTTGCTCCCTCACAGATTGTAACATTCGGATAAATTTTTACATTTTCTCCTATTACAACATCATGTCCTATATATACATGAGGAGCAATCTCTGCTGTCGAAGCAATTTTTGCAGAATCTTCAATAGGTTTTTCTATTTTTTTCAAAGTTTTTTTAAAGTGAGCCAAAAGTTTCGGCATAAGCTTTCTCGGCTCCATTTTTGTTACAATATATGTTTTTCCAATATTGTCAGGCAGAGGAATATCAGGAACAATTATTACCCTTGCCTTTGTTTCATTTAATTTATGCAAAAATTTTTCATCTGCTGCAAATGTAAGCTCATCTTCTTTGGCTTGAAAAAAAGGAAACAATGCTCTTACTACAAGATTTTTGTCCCCTCTTATTTCACTTTCAAGAAGATCAGCTATTTCGCTTATTTTGTAGCTCATAGCTTCCTCCTGTTTTATTATTTAGTTTTTTCCATTTCTTGTAAAACTTTTGCTGTGATATCAGTTCCACCGTATTTTACAGCTCCAACTTCAAGCACATAATCAAATTTTTCTGCTTTAGCTACTTTAGCTATTGAAGCATTCATTGTTTTTTCAACTTCTTGTATTCTTATATTTTTTTCTTTTTCCAGTTTCATTTGAGAATCTCTTACAAATTTATCAAGAGCTTTTACTTTATCTTCAAATGCTTTTTTTTCTGCTGCTGTTACTTTAGCTCCTTTTGATTGAAGTTCAACCTGCATTTTCTTTAACTCAACTTGTTTTTGATTTAAAGTATTATCAAGAGCTGCTCCTTGTTTTTTAAGATTTTCTTCAATAACTTTTGTTTTAGAATATTTAAAGAATAACTCCTGAGTATTTACAACTCCCACTTTGTCTGCAAATGCTGTTACAGACATTACTGCTGCTAATGCTAGAACTGATAATTTTTTCATTTTATGCCTCCGCTGTTTTTTTGTTTATCTTTATTTTAGAATGATTGTCCCATGTTAAAGTAGAACTGCATTCCGCTTTGTTTGTCATGTCCGTTATGATCTCCGTCATCTCCGATTGGCCAACCAAAGTCAAATCTTAATGGTCCCATTGGCGTATTAATTCTTAATCCAACTCCTGCTGTCATTGCTATATCTTTAGCAAAATCTTCATCTCTTTGATATCCTCTATCAATACCATCATAATCCCATGCTCTACCTACATCAAAGAATAATACTCCACCAAGAACATCATTGAACTCTGTTCTGTTTTCTATTGTTGCTGTAACTTTTTTCTTACCTCTGAATGTTCCTCCGTCAAATCCTCTTAAAGTACTGCTTCCTCCAACCCAGTATCTTTGTGATTCTTTTGTACCATCAGATTGAATTCCAAATACAGTTCTGTAAGCAAAAGTATTTTTCTTGAAGAAACCTCTGTGATATGCTCTTAATTCCAATGTAGTGTTTGTAAAGTAATCTGCATTTTCTCCTGAAGCATATCCTCCTTCAACCTGCCATCTTGCATATTTTCCTCTTGTAGGATTGAAATAGCTGTTTCTTGTATCGTATGTAATAGAAGGGAATAAACTCCATAAATAATATTCATCTTCATAATATTCAGGAATATTTCTATACTCATCATCCGGTTTAGTTTTTACATATTCCAGTTTTGTTCCCAATCCGATTCTTACATTTTTTGTAATACCTTTACCGATATTGATTCTACCACCTATTGTATCAATATCATGGAAAGCTTGGCTGTCATCATTTTCATATTCATTCATATACAAGCTCCATCCCCAAGAAATTCTGTCAGTATCTTTTATCCATGGGTCAGAGAAGCTGATCGACATACTGCTGTAATCTTCATCAGATTTTTCGTAAGTAAATGATGTAGTCTGTCCTCTTCCTTTCCAGTTAGTTTCTTCCAATGAAAGCATACCCATAAGTCCAAGTTCTGAACCATATGAAATTGCTCCCTGAAGTCTTGCTGTTCTGTCTTCATCTATTAAAAGAACTATCTCTTTTCCGTCTGAATCTCCGGGAATATCTCTTGCTTCATATTTAACATTTTTGATATATCCAAGTCTTCTTAAATTATCTGCTGTATTATTGTAATTGTTTATATTAAATATATCTCCGTCTTTAAACTCTATCTCTCTTTCAATTACATAATCTCTTGTTTTCAGAAGAGTGTCAGTTGCTTTTCTTCTGTTTCCTTTTTGTTTTGTTACCATTTTTTGAAGTTTAATATCTCTTACAACACCCTCTGTAACATATATCTCAAGAGAATAATCATTTGGATTGATTCCGATATCTATTACTCTGGCAAGTACATAACCGTCTTTACTATATTTTTGAATAATTGTTTCTCTGTCTTTTCTAAGTGAATTAAAGTTTAAAGTTTCATTAGGTTTTGTTTCCATTTCTGCTAACAGTTCTTCTGTCGAATATACAGTGTTACCTATAATGTTTACTCCTGTGATAGTAGGATTTTCTGTTACATAATACACTACTGTAACTCCGTTTCCTGTCTTTTGAACATCAGGAACTACTTCTCTGAAATATCCTGACTCAAGAAGATTTCTGTATCCCTCTGCCACTTTCTTTTTAGAATAATATCCCCCTACTTTTACAGGAATATCTTTCAGTATTTCTTTTGTTTTACGGCTTACATTTCCGTAAACTTCCACTCCTCTTACAACAACGCTCTTATCTATCTTATCTCTTTCAGACATAGGAATAATTCCGCTTTTTGTAAGAAGTGATTTTGTATCTTTCTTTTCTCTTATATCCACAACAAGTCTTACACCTTCATTGTAATACTGCGGATATATCGAAACATTTCCAACATAATCAAGCCCCTTGATTTTTTGGTAATCTGCTATCATGTTGTTAGCAGAATATCTGTCTCCGACTTTCTGTTTCATTACGCTCAGTATTGTTGCTTCCGGTATCTCCTGAATATTTGCCACTACAATATCTTCGATTTTGTAATCTGACTTATTTTCATTTTCAGCACCATAAGCAAATACAAGCGAAAGAAAACTGAATAAAATCGTCAATTGTTTTCTCATGCTTTTAACCCCTCCATTTTAAAAATCAAATTTTTTTTCAAACTTTAATTCTATATAGTAATTCATATCACGGTCTTTCGTTTCTAAATTTTCTCTCAGTTTCTGTGCACCAACTCCCCATGAAATATTTTTGTTTATTCTGTTGTATACATTTATATCGTAATCGGCAACTCCGTAATTAGCGCCGTTATTACTGCTGCTGTCATTATTTTCAGTATCTCCCATAAAGTTTACTTTTACTTTCCAGAACAATTTATCTTTATAAATCGGACTTTCAGCTTCCACATATGCCCCCAGTGTCATTGAAGACTCCTGCTGCATATCTGTTTTTTTCTCCTCGGCAAGTATACTTGACCTTACATTCAAATTTGAAAATCCTGCCGCTCTCAATACTCCCACAATAGGATTGATTATAATATCAGAAATCTGTCCTCCGATAATATTTGTCAAAAGTATTGAAACATTGCTTCCGTTTTCTCCCTGTCCTTCTCCGTTCAATACACTGTCTAAACTGTTTACAGATACTTCATTTCCGCTTTTTACCGTAAATGTCAGACTTCTTGCCGGTCCGCTCAGAGATATTTCCAAATTCTTATTGTTTATTATAGAACTTGTTGTAAAAACAATATCAGGATTTAAATCCGGAATATATTCATTTCTGTTATTGAATAAAATTAATGCTCTGTCAATTGTAAATTTGTTTCCATTAAGAGAAAACTCACCATCTTTGATGTTAGTTTCACCCAAAAAGTTTAATCTTCCCAAATTTCCTGACAATCTTCCTTGTCCCAAAACTGTTCCTTTCAGATTTGTAAAGAAATTGGTAGCTCTTTTTACATCTATTTCTATTCCTTTGTCAATATTAAATCTTACATTTACTTTCAGTCCTGACACTGTATCGTTTTCCAAAACAGCTCCTCTTGTACTGCTGCCTTTCAACACCATTCCCTGAGTTTTATTTCTTGCAAGGAAATTTTTGATAAAGTTCTTGACAATGGTTACAAGTCCAAAATCTTCATTTATTATTTTTTCTATTTTTCCTTCGTTTATGGTAAGATTTCCAAATATCGCATTTCTTCTGAAATTTAAATTTGTATCAAAATTAAGACTGAAATAATCTCCATAGGAATAATTTACATTTTTTCCCTCCAATGAAAGATTATAGTCTATTCTGCCAAAATTTTCATCAAGCAGCTGTCTTACAGCTTTTGAAGCTTCCAAATATCCTCCGATATTTATTGTTCCCTCATTTAAAACTCCTTTGAATTTTTTTATTTTCAAATATCCTTTTTCAAGAACGATATCTCCGTTAAGATTTTTTAAATCCAATCCATATTTTTTTGCAGACAGATTAAAGTTATTCAAAAGAATTTCTCCGTCAGGAACTATATCGGATATAACAAGATTTATTTTTCCCTTTCCGGAAATACTGTCAATCCCGTATTCCTCTGCAAAAATTGTAAGGAATTTTAAATCTATATCAGACGAATGCACATTAAATTTATATTTTCCGTCAGACATATTATATGTACCGTCTGCTTTAAGTATATTATTTATATATCCTGCTGTAAATTTATTAAGAGATATTTTTTCTTTATCTCCTGACACATCAAATCCTATATTATCTATTGTAACATCTTTGTATATTACTTTTCCACTTGAACCTGTTATTTTAAAATTATAATTTTCTGCTGTTCCCTCTGCTTTCCCCTCAATATCTATTGAACCGTCAACATTTTCTTTATTGAGAAGTTCTTTGATAGGAACTTTCTGTTTTGGAACTGCAAAATTTATACTTTTATCTTTAAGATTTATATCTCCCTGTACTGTTACAACTTTTTCATCTTCATCAGATAAAATATCAATACTCTTGAAATTTACACTTTCGTTGTTGTAATTTCCCTCAAAAAGCACATTCGGGATTTTACTTCCCTTGTAATAAAATTCATTTACAGAGCCTTTAAAATCTCCTTGTATTTTATTGTCCTGTATTATTCCTCGGCTTATTCCAATTATTCTGAATTTTGCTCCCAGAACAAATTCACTCAGCAGGCTTTCAAAAATATCCAAAGTATAGCTTCCTGATTTTCTGTCAGGAAAATATTCAAAATTTAATCTGTTTTCATTTATTTTGAAATCCTGTGTATATACTTTATTTTTAAAATAATTTATATCTCCGCCGAAAGTAATTATCTTATCTTCTCCCAAATCTACAATACCGTTTTTTACAGTAAATTTTCCTTTTAAATCATTGAGAGGTCCTGAAATGTTTCCGTCTATTTCTTCAATATTATAATCCACATCAGAAATTTTTACCACATCTCTGTTTATATCTCTTCCTTTAACGAAAATATCTGCTGCTGAATTAATTATACTGTACTTACCGCTTAAAGTCAAAAATTTATTGGCTGCATTCATTACCTCCAGTGTACCTTCTGAATACTTCGCACTTATTTTAAACCCGTTTATTTCATTTTCAGAATATTTAACATTTCCTATTTCTCCTTGGAATATAACAGATAAATCTTGTTCTTTCTCAAGAGTTACCACTCCTGAAATATTTGAAACCAGAAGATTTTGTGCTGTTGCTCCCACTGAAAATCTATCCAAAAGAAATTCTCCCTGAATATTATTTCTGTTTCCTTTTACATAGCCCTCCATACTTCCTGCTATGCTTCCACTGTAATCTTTAAGGTTTATATCTCTGGCTTTTATTTTAAAATTGTAATCTAAATTTTTAATATCGGCAAAACCTTCTAAAATTCCTTTTACAGCATTTTTTTCATTAAGAAGCTTTGATTCCAGCTCCACTTTGTATCCGTCAGCTGATTTAAAATCTGTTTTCACTGTATACTGTTCAAGAGTAAAATCAATATATCCTTTCAGCTGTTCTATATGATTTTTTTGCAAATCGTAAATCATGCTAAAATTATTTTTTTGATTTAACAAAAGTTTTCCTGATTTAAAATTATATTTCCCTTTTAAATCTATTATATCTGAATCAAGTTTAAAATTAAGAGCATCTTTTTTTACACTGAAAAGAAAGCTTAAATTTATTTTTGATAAAAACTCTTCATTTGGAGAACTTACATTGACAACTACTTTTCCCGTATCAGCTTTGTAATGCAGCCGTCCGTTTATTTCTCTCTCTATTGTCCTTCCTTCTTTATCAAGCCTTACATCTGCATGAACATTGTTTATTTTTACTGTCCCATTTTCATAAACAATCTGCCCTTTTATATCGGAAAAATCAATTACCTCTTTTTTAAATCCTTTCGTACTTAAAAAATTAACCTGTGCTTTAAAGTTATTCTTTACGGAAAGATTTATATTTACATCATCAAAAAGAAAATTATCTATTTTTATGCCTGTATCTCTTAAAAGCTTATATTCTGAAATTTCATTAAAGAATACATTTTTTAAATCTATATTTACATCTACACCTTTTCCTGCATTGTATTCAACAGAAAATTTTCCTTTTTTATCAAAAAAAAGATAATCTCCGTCTATGGCTATTTTTTCTCCCATAAATTTTAAATCAAGCTGTGCATTTTTTATAGGAGCATTCAAATCAACATATTTCAGATTTCCGTTTTCCAGTTTTCCCCAGCCGAGAAATCCTTTTTCATTTATTCTCAAATCCATATTAAACAGTCCGCTGACATCTTTAAGATCTCCGTTACTGTCGTATCCGTATTGAACAAGGGAATCTTCTGCCTGAATATTTTCAAGAACTATTCTCATATCATAAGACATTTTTCTGTTGTCAAAAGAATAAGTATATTTTTCTTCTCCGTTGTTTCCCGAAAATTTTAAATCTACTTTATAGCCCTTGTTAAATTGTACATATCCGTCCACATTTTCCAGTTTTTTGGATATTTCACTGCTGTAAGATTTATCAACATATGTAAGTTCTGCATCATAAACATTTATTCTTTTTAATACAGGACTGCTTATACTTGTTTTCTTTTTTTCAGATTTTTCTTTCTCTTTTTTCCCTTCGCTGTTTCCTGTAAAAACAGTTACAAAATTTATGTCGCTGTCTTTTCTCACAAAAACAACTTTAGGCTTATAAATATTTATCCTGTCTATTTTCCAGTTTTTATAATCTATAACAATCTTGGGAGAATCAGCTATCAAAAGTTTTTTATCATAAAGCTGTGAGTTTATAATCTCTATTCTTCCTTCTTTTACACTGCTGCCTTTTTGTATCTCCACTTTCTCTATTTTCATAGTTCCATGTGTAAAAGCTCTTATTCCCAAAGATACCAAAGCATTAAGCTGAAACAGTGCAAGATATGTTAAATAAATAATAATAAAAAGAGGAAGGATAAATAATATTTTTTTATTGTTTCTAAAAATATTTTTCATTTCTCCCTCCTCCAGTCTGTATCTAAATTTTTATAATGGTTTTTTTAACGGAATACCTGTTCTTCTTGGGTATTTTTTATCTGTTTTAGCTTCTTTCACAATATCAACAATAATTCTTTTATCCTTGCTGAACGGAAGTTCCTCTTCATATATATCTGTGATTTTTGATTTAAGTATTTTAAGAGCTGATCCGCTTTCATTTTCTTCGTTTGTTCCCTCCATTTTCTGTGGAAGGAATCTCCCCTCCACTTTAAGAAATGGAATTACATATTCAAGAATGGTATTAAGCTTTGATACTCCTCTGCAGAAACCTAAATCATAAGATTCTCTGTTTTCGTCGTTTATATATTCCTCTGCTCTTGCATTTACAGGGTCTGCATTAGTTAGATTCAATTTTTCTTTAACTTGTCTTAAAAAATTTATTTTTTTTCCAACAGAATCTATTAATGTAAATTGAATGTCGGGATTACAGATTGCCAGAACCATTCCGGGAAATCCTGCCCCTGTTCCTATATCAAGAGCTTTTCCTGTATCTCTCTTCATATATTTCATAAGAAGAATTGAATCAAGAAAATGTTTTTCTATTATTCCTTCTCTGTCCCTTATAGCTGTAAGATTGGTATGTGAATTATATTCAATCAGAAGTTCCAAATATGCCATAAGTTTGTCTATCTTCTCTTCGTCTATTTCAACTCCGATTTTTTTTATTCCATCTCTCAAATAATCTCTCATTGTTTCTGCCATTAATTCTGCCCTCTCATTTTTAAATATATAAGAAGTACCTGTATATCAGCAGGAGATACCCCCGAAATCCTTGAAGCCTGTCCTATATTTAAAGGTCTTATAAGTTTCAATTTATCTTTTGCTTCTTTTGGAATATTTTCAAGACTGTCATAATCCATATCAGCAGGAATTTTTTTCTCTTCAAGTCCTTTATGTCTTTCAATCATTCTAAGTGAACGCTCTATATATCCTGAATATTTTACCTGCACCTCTATTTGATATTCGATATCATCAATATAATTTCCAAGTTCAAAATTCTCAATAAGTTCACTTACATATTTTACATCTTGATAAGTTACTGCCGGTCTTCTTAAAAATTCAAAAAGAGTTATTCCGTTTTTTACAGGTTCTTCCCCATATTTTTCAAGAATTTCGTTTACTCTTGGGTTGCTGCTTCCCACATGCTGCTTTTCAAGTTTTCCTATTATTTCTTTAACAATTTTTTCCTTATAAAGAACTTTGTCATACTCTTCTTTTGGAAGAAGCCCTATTTCATAACCTATTTTTGAAAGTCTTAAATCTGCGTTATCTTCTCTTAAAATAAGTCTGTATTCGCTTCTTGCCGTAAACATTCTGTAAGGCTCATTTGTCCCTTTTGAAACAATATCATCTATAAGAGTTCCTATATATGAATCTGCTCTGTCTAAAATAACAGGCTCTTTTCCCTGCACTTTTCTGGCAGCATTTATCCCTGCCATAATTCCTTGTGCCGCTGCTTCTTCATAACCTGATGTCCCGTTAATCTGTCCGGCTGTAAAAAGATTTTCTATTTTTTTATTTTCCATTGAATAGCTAAGTTCTTCTGTCAATACATAATCATACTCAATAGCATAAGCATATCTCATTATTTTTGCATTTTCAAGCCCCTCTATTGCATTCAGCATTTTATACTGAACATCACTTGGAAGAGATGAAGAAAATCCGCTGACATATACCTCATTAGTATCGTATCCCTCTTTTTCCAAGAAAAGATGATGTCTTTCTTTATCCGGATATCTGAAAATTTTATCCTCTATTGACGGACAATAACGAGGTCCTATTCCCTGAATGGTTCCGTTGAAAAGAGGCGAACGCTCTCTGTTGCTTCTTATAATTTCATGTACTGTTTTGTTTGTGTATAAAATATGGCAAGGTATCTGTACTCTCGTTTTTATCTCTTCGTCAGATGTTCTGTTTGAAAATCTAAGAAGTTCTGTATCCCCCGGCTGTGCTTCTGTTTTAGAATAATCTATTGTTCTGGCATCTATTCTCGGAGGTGTTCCTGTCTTAAATCTTCCCAATTTTATTCCCAGTTTTTCCAAAGAAAGAGGCAGCTCTTCAGAAGAAAGTTCTCCCATTCTTCCGCCGCTGAAATGAGTTTCTCCCACATGAATAAGTCCTCTCATAAAAGTTCCTGTAGCAATTACAACAGCTTTTGCTCTGTATTCCACTCCCTCTTTTGTTTTTACTCCCACAGCTTTATTTCCCTCTGTGATTATCTCTGTAACCATTCCCTGAATTACTTCAAGGTTTTCTGTATTTTCAAGAGTTTTTTTCATTTCTATATGATATTTTGCTTTATCTGCCTGTGCTCTTAAAGATCTTACCGCAGGACCTTTTTTGGTATTAAGCACTCTTATCTGAATAAAAGTTTTGTCAATATTTCTTCCTATTTCTCCTCCAAGAGCATCTATTTCTCTTGCCAGATGTGATTTTGCCGGTCCTCCTATTGACGGATTGCATGAAAGGTATCCTATTTTATCAAGACTTATTGTAAATATTGCTGTTTTAAGTCCCATTCTTGCCGGAGCAAGTGCCGCTTCACATCCTGCATGTCCTGCTCCCACTACAATTATATCAAATTCCTGCATTGCCTTTGTTCCCTCCTAATCCTCTTTGAACTCTTCTCTTAACTTGTTGGCAGTTTTTGAGTCTGTTGTTACTATAAGGATATCATTTTTTTCTATTACTGTGTTTGGAGCCGGATTTGGTATAAATTTATCCAGCTCTCGTTTTATTCCCACTACATTGACATTATATTTTCTTCTGACATCTGCTTCAATCAATGTTTTTCCCCAAAGAATTTTTGGAGATTTAAGCTCCACAATCAAAAAGTTCTGTGAAAATCTCAAATGTTCAATCATGTTCGGCTCCATTGCCACAAGAGCAGCTCTTCTTCCCATATACTCTTCAGGATAAATTACTTGATTTGCTCCTATTTTTTCCAAGAGCTTTCTGTGTTTTTTTGACGAAGCTTTAACTATCAGATTTTTTACTCCCAATTCTTTTAAATTAAGACATATCATCATACTCGGCTCAACAGCTCCTATACACACAAAAACTATATCAAAATTTGAAATTCCCAGTTTTTTTAACTGTGTGTCATCTGTTGCATCCATTATAAGTCCATTTTCAAGATAATTTGAGTTTATAGCTTCCTGAACAATATAATCTTTTGAGTCTATGGCTACAACCTCTTCTCCGGCTTCATACAATGTTTTCGCAACATTTGTTCCGAAGCTTCCAAGCCCTATTACTAAATATTGTTTCATTTTCTCTCCTTACAAATTTATATATTAACCTACAAGTATGTTCTCTTTTGGATACTGTATTTTTTCAACTTTATTTGAACCTCCGAAAGCCAGAGCAAATGTCATAGGTCCAAGTCTTCCAAGAAACATTGTACATATTATCAGCACTCTTGAAAAGCTGTTCAGATCACCTGTTATTCCCAAGCTCAGCCCTGTTGTTGCAAAAGCAGATATCACTTCAAAAATAACCTGTTCCAATGAAAAGTTTTGTGTGCTTAAAATAATAAGAGTAATAACTCCTATATATAAAAGTGAAAGTACAAGAATTGCCAAAGCTCTGTTTAAAATTTCCCAATCTATTCTTCTGTTAAAAATTACAATGTGTTCTTGTTTTTTCACAACACCTATAACATAAAATATAATTACTCCAAATGTTGTTGTTTTTATTCCTCCTCCTGTTGATCCCGGAGAAGCTCCTATATACATAAGAATACAGAACAAAAATATTGATCCGCCTGTAAGATTTCCCATAGGAACACTGTTAAATCCTGCCGTTCTTGTTGTTACACTCTGAAAAAAAGATGCCAGAACTTTTTTATAAAAAGGCAGTTCTCCTATTGTCCCCCTAT
>UQXM01000030.1 GCA_900545035.1 uncultured Fusobacterium sp.
TATTTTCAGCTTTTTATCGGATTGTCGGGCTCGATGTTTTTTATCACCCTTTTTTCACTTTATTTTTTATTCGAACTGATAATTTTTTATTTATTTGTACTCTATATTTTATCATAAAAAGCGATTCTCTTGCTAATTTTTTTTGAAAATCTGTAAAATTAAATTTCATTTCTTGCATTAAAGATAGATTTAAGGTTATACTATGGTATAGAAATTTGATTTTTGGGGGCATTTCATGAAAAAAATAATTTTATTTTTTATTTTAATAACTGCTTTAGCATTTTCAGGCTGTACAAGAACAACTCCGAGAGCAGGTGCAGGAATAGGTATGGGAGTGGGACTTGATTTTTCAAGAAAAGTTCCTGTAAAACCATACATAACAGGAGGCATAGGAGCAGGTTTCAGATTTTTTTAATATATTCAGGGAGATTTGGTTATGACAATACATTCAACAAAAATTATGGTTTCTGAAAAAAATCTTATACACAATATGGATTATCTTTCTTCAAATTTTGGAAAAAAAATTTGGGCAGTAGTAAAATCCAATGCTTATGGGCATGATATAAATCTTGTTACAAAAACTCTTCACAAATATGGATACAAAGAGTTTGCTGTTGCCCGTCTGACAGAGGCTGAAAAAATTATTTCAGACAAAAATCTTGCTGACAGCAGAATTTTAATTTTTGAAAGTATAGGACATAATTCTTTGGAAATTATAAAAAATAATCCTGCTTTTTTGATGACTGCAAATACTTTTGCAGAGCTTGAAGAGGCTTTGAATTTTGGTATTCCAAGTGAAAAAATACAGATTAAAATAGACTTTGGTTTTGGAAGAAACGGAATTGAAATAAAAGATATTAAAAAATTAAAAGAATATATTGAGAAAAATAATCTGTATTTTTCTGGTATTTATTCTCATCTTTTTTCTGTAAATTATGAAGAAGGACTTGAAATTATTCAAAATTTTAAAAAAATTATCTCTCTTCTTGGAAAAGAAAGATTTGAGAATATTCATCTGCAAAACAGTGCAGCGGTGGAAAATTTCGGTTCTCTTGATTTTACTACTCATATAAGAACAGGTATGCTTATTTACGGACTTCAGGAAGAGGGATTTTTTGACAAAAATCTGAAACAAGTATTCTCTCTTGAAAGTGAAGTGGCAGGAATAAGAAATCTGAAAAATTCCTCTTATCTTGCATATAATCTGAAATCAGATATAGGAGCAGGAGATTGCAGATACACTGCTAAAATAAAAATAGGTTATGGGGACGGACTTTTAAAATTAAATGAAAAGACAAAGTGTCTGATAAATAATAAGGAGTTTCCTATCACTCTTATTACAATGGACAATACTTTTATTGAAGTTGACAGCAGTATAAAAGAGGGGGATAAAGTTATTTTCTATCCAAATCCTTCTCTTATAAATATAACATTGAATATGGCTGTTTATGAACTTCTTACAATATTAAGTCCAAGAATACCGAGAATACTTACTGATTAAAAATTTAAAAAAGGATTATTCCCACAGATGTTTGCATAAATTTTTGAGGTAAAAATATGGAAAATTTAAAAAAAGAGATTGAAAAATATATCCCTTTCAATGAGCAGGAGGAAAAAGACAGAGAACTTATCCTAGAAATCTTTGAAAGTGAAAAAGATATTTTAACAAGAGAGAATAAAAAATGTCATTTTACTGTATCAGCTTGGATAGTAAGTCCTGACAGGAAAAAAGTGTTGATGTGCTATCACAATATATACAACTCTTGGGCATGGCTCGGAGGTCATGCTGACGGAGATGCAGATTTAAAAAAAGTTATACTGAAAGAGATTGAAGAGGAAAGCGGCATACGAGATATTAAATTTTTATCAGAAGATATTTTTTCTTTAGAAATTCTCACAGTAAACGGACACATAAAAAAAGGGAAATATGTATCCTCACATCTTCATTTAAATATTACATATCTATTGGAAGCAGGCACAAATTTAAAACTTTCTGTAAAACCTGATGAAAACAGCGGCTTAGATTGGATAAATACAGAAGATATTTCAGTAAAATCAACAGAAAAATGGTTTGTTGATAATATTTATTCTAAGCTCACAGAAAAAGTAAAAAAATATTATTAATAAAAGAGGCTGCTGCAATTATAAATTTGCGGCAGCCTTAAAAAATTCAGAACTATTTAATATCAGTTACTTCATATCCCTCTTCTGAAATAATATTTTTGAAAACTTCATCAGCTATTTCTTTGCTCATAGATACTTCAGCAGTTTTATTTTGAAGGTCAACTGCTACATCTGTAACCCCTTCGATACCTTTAAGAGCTTTTTCCACATGCATAGAACAGTGTCCGCACATCATTCCCTCTATTGTTAATATTTTTTTCATAAATCAAAACCTCCTTGAGATTATATTTCAGATAAATATATCTTACCACAAATTTTTTAAAGATTAAAGAAATATTGAAATTAAACATTTTCATGAAAAAAAATAAAAATTTCCACAAATTTTTTCATTAAAACTAGACAAAATATAGAATAAATTGTATGATATAGAGTAGATATTTTTTGTAGGAGGAAAATATATGAATGGAAAAGAAATACTTAACTTTTTAATGAGTCTGGGAGAAGGTATATCTGCTATGTTTGGTCCTGACTGTGAAGTTATTATTCATGATTTAAAAAATAAAGGGATTGTTACAGCTATATATAATGGGCATGTTACAGGAAGAAGAAAGGGGGACAGGCTGAATCTTCTGGGAATATATAAAATGGAAGAAGCAATAGAAGGGCGTGATTTCTACAATTGTCTTTGCAGAACAGCAGAGGGAAGACTTATAAAATCAACAACAGTTCACTTTAAAGATAAAAATTATCACTATGCTTTTGGTATAAATTACGATTTTACAAAATTATCCCTTGCAGAAAGTGTGCTTAGTAATCTTGTAAGAACAGGAAATAATGTAGAAACTTTAATAAATACAAATGCTTCAGAAAAAATTGTAGATGATATCTTCCTTGAGGGAGTAAAACTTGTGGGAAAACCTATTGCTCTTATGAATAAAGAAGACAGAATGAACCTTGTCAGATATCTTAGAGATAACGGAGGATTTTCTTTAAAAAAAGGAATCCAGAATGTGGCAAAAAAAATGCATGTATCAAGATACACAATTTACAACTATCTGAAAGCTTTCGAGGAAGAAGAACAACAGAACAAAATATAATGGGATTGCAATGCAATCCCATTTTTTATTAAAATCCGACTCCTACATAGTCAAGCCCAAGACTGTCTGCAACCTTTCTGCATGTAACTCTCTGATTCATAATATTTATTCCTCGGATAAGTTCGGGATATGTTCCGCAGGCATCTCTCAATCCCATATTTGCAATGGCTCTTGCATATTTTAAAGTAGCATTTTCAAGAGCAACTGTAGCTGTAATAGGATACGCTCCCGGCATATTTCCAACACAATAATGAAGAACACCGTTTACTATATATGTAGGTTTTTCGTGAGAAGTAACTTTTGATGTTTCAAAACATCCTCCCTGATCAATGGCCACATCTACAATAACGCTTCCTTTCTGCATATTTTTAATATATTTTTTCGTTACAAGACACGGAGTTTTTCCTCCGGGAATAAGAACTGTTCCGATTAAAAGATCAGCCATTTCAACAGCTTTTTCTATATTTCTGGGAGTTGAATAAAGTGTTGTAACCTGACTTCTGTAATTGTCGTCAAGATATCTTAATTTATTTACATCAATATCAATGGCAATAACTTCTGCTCCAAGTCCCACAGCTGCCTTTATTGCACTTTGCCCTGCAACACCTGCTCCAAGAACAACAACTTTTCCTCTATCCACTCCCGGAACTCCTCCCAAAACAATACCTTTTCCTCCGGTATTTTTCTGCAGATAAAAACTTCCCACTTGAACAGCCATTCTTCCCGCAACTTCTGACATAGGCGTCAGAAGAGGAATAGATCCGTCATCAAGAACAATTGTTTCATAGGCAATGCAAGTAGCTCCCGATTTTATAAGTTCCTCCGTTGTTTCTCTGTCTGCTGCCAGATGCAGATATGAATATAAAATATGATGAGGCTTAATATTTTTTATCTCCTCTTTTTGAAATTTTTCTACTTTTATAATAAGTTCGGCTTTTTCAAAAACCTCTTCAGCAGTGTCAACCATTACAGCTCCGCCGGAAATATAGTCCTCGTCCAAAACTCCCGCTCCCAGTCCTGCTCCTTTTTGAACATACACTTCATTTCCGTCTAGAACAAGCTGTCCAACTCCCGCTGCTGTCATTCCCACTCTGTTTTCATTATTCCTTATCTCTTTTGGAATACCAATTTTCATATGATCCCTCCAAAGCTGTATGTTTTTTCTTAATTATAATTATATATAATTTTTTTAAAATAGGCAAATTTTAAGAAAAATCTTTCAGAAAATATTTGACTTTCTCATGCTTTTGTAATAATCTTAAATCATAAAATAAAAACAGGCAAAAAGGGGGCAGAAAAATGTTTGCAAAAGAAACTTACATTAAAAGAAGAGAGATTTTGAAAAAAAGAGTGGGAAACGGAATAATTTTAATCTGTGGAAATGATTTATCCCCAATGGATTGTACAGATAATGCTTATCCTTTTGTTCAAGATTCCACTTTTCTTTATTATTTCGGACTGAAAAGAGAAAATCTTTTCGGAGTTATAGATGTGGATAACAATACAGATTATATTTTTGGAAAAGAACTGACTATGGACGAAATAGTCTGGATGGGACCTCAGGTTACACTGAAAGAGCAGTGTGAAACTGTGGGAATTTTAAATCTGAAAAATTCTGATACACTTGGAGGATTTTTAAAAAAAGCAAAAGAGGAAAAAAGAGAAATTCATTTTATTCCTCAATACAGACATAGTCTTATGATATTAATTTCAGAATGGCTGAATATTCCTGTAAAAGATATAAATAATTTTGTTTCAGAAAAACTTTCTTTTGCTGTGGCGGACCAGAGAAATATAAAAACTGCCGAAGAGATTGAGGAACTTCAAAAAGCTGTCAATGTTACAAGACAGATGCATATTTCTGCCATGAAACAAATTAAACCGGGAATGAAAGAATATGAAATTGCAGCAATTTTAGAATATGAAGCAAGAAAATTAAACTGCGGACTTTCTTTTCCTACTATATGCACAGTGAACGGGCAGACACTTCACAACCATTATTACGGAAATACACTGAAAGAGGGAGATATGCTCCTTATTGATGCAGGAGCAAGACTTGAAAACGGATATTGTGGGGATATGACAACAACTCACCCTGTTTCAGGAAAATTTACAGAAAAACAAAAAGATATTTATAATCTTCTTATTTCTATGTTTGACAAAGCAGAAGAACTTATAAAGCCGGGAATAACTTACATGGAAGTTCATTTAGAAGTATGCAGAGTTCTTGCACAGGGAATGATTGACAGAAAAATTTTAAAAGGCAATGCTGCGGAAGTGGTGGAAAAAGGTGTTCATGCTCTGTTTATGCCTCATGGACTTGGACATATGCTGGGACTTGATGTTCACGATATGGAAAATATAGGAGAAAAAATTGTAGGTTACAACGGAAAAGAAAAAAGTACACAGTTTGGGCTTAGCTCTTTAAGACTGGGAAGAACTCTCGAAGAGGGATTTGTATTTACTGTTGAACCGGGAATATATTTTATTCCTGAACTTATTACAAAATGGAAGTCTGAAAATAAATTCCCTGAATATATAAATTATGAAGAGCTTGAAAAATATCTTGATTTCAGCGGAATGAGATATGAAGGAGATTATCTTGTAACAAAAGACGGAAATATAAGACTGGGGGATACTATGCCAAAATATCCCGATGAAATAGAAAAAGTAAGAGCTGAAGCTTTTACAAAAAAATAAAATAAACTTATAAAAAAATAAAATTCTCTGAGAAAAAATAGTTTTGTCTATATTACTTGCTTCACTAAAAATGATTGCTCTGCATTTCCATAATCATGGTTGTTTCGCTCAAACATATTATTTTTTAGCATTCAGCTCGCTGTATAAATCACGGAACTATTTTAATACTGAGAATTTTATTTTTTTATTTCCCAAACATAATATTATAAGTTAGTATTTTTTATAAATTCCCTCTTCTCTTTTTCTCTGTGCTGTTTTGGACAGTTTGCTTCCCTCAAAAATATTTGTGAAGCCCTGCTTCTTGACAGCTTCTTTTATCGTATCAATAAAAGGGCATCTATCAGAATGATGATTATCCAAAGACATACATGATGAAAGATGAACTGCTACTTCTTCTTTTTTAATATCACTAGTTTTTAACATTTTTCTGCTCACATTTGACATAAGAGAATTTACACTTTTTCCACAACACCCTCCGCAGTCAAAAGAAAAAAATCTTATTTCTTTATCTTTTGGATAATCTTCAAAAAAATCATCTCTGTTATAAAAAGCATTCATACACAGATAACCGCTGCATCTCTTCTTAGCCATTGCACACTGAATAACTATAACCATTTTAAAATTATTTTTTTCTGCCATACAGCCCTCCAAAAAAATTTCATTCATTATGTTTAAATATTAACACATAGATTTTAACGAAGCAACTTTTTATTGAAAAAGTTTTTCAAAAAGCAAAAATTATTTGACTTTTTACTCAAAATGTTATAACCTATATACAAGAATTATTTTCGGAGGAAATAAAATGAAATTTGTTATTGCATCAATCATAAATAATAATGGCAATTTCATGGGATTTGAACTCTTGTAACATTCAAAGAGGGCAAGTCCATTTTGACATATTAAAATATGATTTATGCCCTTTCTTCTGAATAACAATGTTAAATCAAGGTCATCTGGGTATAAATCAGATGACTTTTTTTATTTCAAAATCAATATTAATATTTGATATATATTTTAACGAAGAGGTGGAATTATGCAAGATGTATTAGTACCAGAAGGATACGAAAACAAATTAAGTCTGTTGGAAACAGAAGTAAGTATTAAAAAAGTAAAAGATTTCTTTGAAAGAGCGTTGTCTTATGAGCTTAATCTGACAAGGGTATCAGCTCCTTTGTTTGTAAGAGAAGATTCAGGACTTAACGACAATCTGAACGGATATGAAAAACCTGTATCTTTTACAACAAAATTAAACGACGGAGATTATCATATTGTTCACTCCCTTGCAAAATGGAAAAGAATGGCTCTGCATAAATATAATTTTCCTATGCACACAGGACTTTACACAGATATGAACGCCATAAGAAGAGAGGAAGACCTTTCAAATATCCACTCTCTTTATGTTGACCAATGGGACTGGGAGCTTATTATAAGAAAAGAAGAAAGAACAGAAAAAACTTTAAAAGTTATTGTAAATAATATTTTCAGAGCTTTCAAAAAAACAGAGGAATATATTTTAAGAGAATATCCTCAGCTTTCTAAAAAGCTTCCTGAAGAAATTACATTTATCTCTACACAGGAACTTGAGGACAGATATCCTGACCTTACTCCAAAAGAAAGAGAACATGCAATAGCAAAAGAATACAAGGCTGTATTTATAAGCCAAGTGGGAAAAACTCTTAAATCAGGAGAAAAACACGACGGAAGAGCTCCTGACTACGATGACTGGGATTTAAACGGAGATATTTTATTCTGGTATCCTCCATTAAACAGATCTATTGAACTTTCATCAATGGGAATAAGAGTAAGTGAAGAAAGCCTTGCAAAACAGCTGAAAGAAGCAGGAGCAGAAGAAAGAAAAGAATTTCCTTTCCACAAAGCTCTTCTTGAAGGAAAACTTCCATACACTATCGGAGGGGGAATAGGACAATCAAGAATATGTATGTTCTTCCTTGATAAAGTACATATCGGAGAAGTTCAAGCTTCTGTGTGGCCGAAAGAAATGGTTGAAGCTTATGAAAAACATGGAGTTCATTTCCTATAAAACAGGGGAGGAAAAATGTCGGGAAAAATTAATTTTTACTATGGAGTTGTAGGTTCAAGAAAATCTTCCGAGCTTCTTCTTACTGCTCACAGAAATAAAAGTGTGGGAAAAAAAGTTGAAGTGTTTCAGCCGTATAAAAATAACAGAGACGGAAACAAAATTTCCAGCAGAGCTATGGAATATACTATTGATGCTGTAATAGTTACAGAAGATTTTAATATCTATGACTACTGCGTTGAACACAAACTGGATTTGATTTTAATAGATGAATTTCAATTTTTGTCAAAAGCTCACTGCGACCAGCTTGTTCAGCTTATGATAGATACAGATATGAATATCTTTTTATACGGGCTTATGAGTAATTTCAGAGGGGAACTTTTCCCCACAGTAGCATATATGCTTCCATACATTACAACTCTTAACGAAATAAAAACAGTATGCGGACACTGTGGAAAAAGAAAAGCTACAATGAATGTAATGATTGGGGATATTGAAGCCGATAAAGACGGAATTTCAATAGGAAACCATTTCAACGGTGTATGTGCCGTATGTTTTAAAAAGCTTACAGAAAAAAAATAACAAAAAATATATAAATACAATGGGGGTGAATATTTATGGACAATAAAAAATATTACAATTTCAATGAGGAAAGTTTTGCAATAATCACCAAAAAAGCACTGTCAGAGAAAAAAATAGGAAAAGCTGTAAGAACAGATGAGATTGCTGCTATTGATGACAGCGGCTGGAGATTATATTTCGGAGATGAAGATGCAGAATATTTAAGCAGTCCAAATAATATATCACTTGTTACTCTTGAAACTGTTCTTTCTTTCGAGCCTCTTTTGGAAAAAGTTTTTGAGGAAGAAGGATATACTTATATTTTTGATGAAGATAAAAAAATTTTTACTGAAAAATAAAAAGCAAAAACTGCTGTAATACAATACGGCAGTTTTTTTATAAAATTATCTCAATATTCCATAAAATTTATTATCTTTAAAAATATATATTTTATCAGGAGCAGAGGGATTGAATTTTATTTCAATCTCTTCTCCGTTAAGTTCTTTCAAAATATCATCTTTATAGACTCTGTTTTTAAACCTCACAGATGAAAGGCTCACTTTTCTTTTTGTTCCTTGAAGAAAAATATCAAGTTCTCTGAAAATTTTTCCCTCTTCCAAATGTTCTGTATTGGGAGTTATGCTGTATTTTCCTGAATCCAGATAAATATAAGAATTTATAAATTCAGACAAAGATTTTTCATCTATATTTTTTTTATGGGCTGTATACATTTTATAAATATCTTCTTTCAAAAAATTGATAAATTCATCAATTTTCTTCTCTTCACTTTTATATTCCAAAATTTTTATTCCTGTTTTATCATAAATATTTTTTACAATCTCTCTACTTATTATATTTTCTGAACCTAAAAGTATTTCTTTCGGTTTTATAAAATCTTTGAAAAGAGCAGATACTTTTAAAATTGTTTCACGGAAAAAGCCAAGAATATTATAAATACTTCCTGTTTCATAATATATAATATAATTTATTATTTCAAGAGAAGCCACATCAAAAATAACCAAAAGTTTCGGCACTTTATAAGAATTTTCTCCGTTTTTTATTAAAATATAAAGAGAAGTTTCCACAGCAGCGTATACTTCATGTTCTTTCTTTATTTTTTTCATATGAAATCTGCTTGTTTTTTTGAAAAAACCGTCAAGATTACTTACAATTCTGTAAAATGTCGGATAACTGATATTGTATTCTTTCTTTTCGAGATAATCTCTGCACTTGTCGTACAATCCTGCAATACTGTTCTCTCCGCTGTCTTTATACACTTTTTTTATAATATCAATTCCCTCATTGTCTATCGCTCTGAAAGAATTTTTATCCTGACGCTCTTTTTTGTCAAGTCCCAGCATTCCTTTTTCTTTATACGCTTTTATCCACCTTTTCAAAGTTGCATAAGATATATCCGTTTCTTTTTCTATCTCTTTAAGCTTTTTTTCTTTTCTCAAAAAAGGCTCAATTATTTTAAATCTTTTTAACTGAGTTTCTTTTTCCAAATCCATAACATCTCTCTCCAAAAACCTATATTTTACTGGTATTTTCATTGTACTATAAATATGATTAAAAATCAATCCATATCATTCGCGAACTTTTTATTTTAAAAAAAGGCTCATTTTATTAGATAAAAAACTTGACTTTTTTATAAAAAATGGTTATTATTCTTTATGTAAATAAATTTTTAATTAAACAGATTATTACTTAGAGGAAATCAGGAGGAAAAATGAAAGCTTTTGCAGAAATTCAAAAAATAGGAAAAGCTCTTATGACACCGGTGGCAATTCTTCCGGCAGCAGGACTTTTCTTAGCATTTGGTAACAAATTGGGAATGCCTTTAATGGAACAGGCAGGACAAATTATTTTCAGCAATCTCCCTCTTCTTTTTGCAGTGGGAGCGGCAATCGGACTTGTGGGAGGAGACGGAGTTGCAGCTCTTTCGGCAGTGGTTGCGATTTTAATAATGAATACAACAATGGGAATTGTTTCTGATGCTGCGGCAGGAGTTGCAGCAGGTGATGTTGCTTATGGAATGGTTCTTGGAATTCCTACATTACAAACAGGAGTTTTCGGGGGACTTATTGCAGGTATTATAGCAGCTGTATGTTATAAAAAATTCTATAAAACAGAACTTCCTGCATTTTTGGGATTCTTTGCAGGTAAAAGACTTGTTCCGATTATGACAGCAGTTCTTGCATTTTTAGTTGGATTGGCTATGCCTATGGTATGGGTGCCTTTCCAAATTGGTCTTGCAAAACTTAGCTATCTTGCAAACGAAACAAATACAAATATTTCTACATTTATATTCGGAGTTATCGAAAGATCTTTAATTCCTTTCGGACTGCATCATATTTTCTATGCTCCGTTCTGGTATCAATTCGGAGAATATACAAATGCAGCTGGACAAATTGTAAGCGGAGATCAGGCTATATGGTTTGCTATGCTTAAAGACGGAGTTACAAACTTCTCAAGTGCAACTTATTCAGGAGCGGGAAAATTCCTTACAGGAAAATATCCTTTTATGATGTTTGGGCTTCCTGCAGCAGCTCTTGCTATGTATCACGAAGCTAAAACTGAAAATAAAAAAATGGTAGGGGGAATTTTATTCTCTGCGGCTCTTACATCTTTCCTTACAGGAATTACAGAGCCTCTTGAATTCTCATTCCTTTTCGTTGCACCTGTACTTTATGCTATTCACTGTGTGTTTGCAGGACTTTCATTCATGCTTATGAATATGTTTGCTGTAAGAATAGGTATGACTTTCTCCGGAGGACTTATTGACTATATCGCTTTCGGTGTTCTTCCGGGAACAAGCGGATTTGAAAACCACTGGTATATGGTAATTATTGTAGGGCTTGTATTCTCTGTAATTTATTATTTCGGTTTCAGATTTGCAATAAGAAAATTCAATCTTATGACTCCGGGAAGAGAAGAGGTTAAAAAAGAGGAATCTGAAGTTAAAGTTGACGGAAACGAACTGGCTGTTCTTGTTTTAAATGCTTTGGGAGGAAAAGAAAATCTTGTTTCTCTTGATGCTTGTATCACAAGATTAAGAGTAGAAGTTAAAGATACAAAAGCTGTTGACGATAACGAGCTTAAAAAACTTGGAGCTTCCGGAGTATTAAAAGTGGGAACTAACGGTGTTCAGGCAATTTTCGGTTCAAAAGCACAATTTATCTGCAATGACCTTAAATCAATGACAGGTATTTAAAATACACACAACAAACTTAATATAAACTTTTTTACAAAAACTCAAAAGGGGCAGTTCAAATGACTGTCCCTTTTCATATTATTTATTTTTAATTAAATAAGTTTTCTGTAAAGAGCTGCTATTTCTTCAACAGATGTATCTTTTGGATTTCCTGGACGGCATGCGTCATCAAATGCTGATTGTGCAAGAGCAGGAATATCTTCTTCTTTTACAATTCCCACAAGATTAGGAGCTATTCCCACATCTTCCGAAAGTTTTTTAACTGCATCAACAGCTGCTTTTCTGTATTCTGCCTGAGTCATGCTGTCTACATTTTCAACTCCCATAGCTCTTGCTATTTCTCTGTATTTTTCTCCTGTACTTTCAGCATTGTATTCCATTACTGTAGGAAGAATTATAGCATTTGCTATTCCGTGAGGAGTATCATAATATGCTCCAAGAGGGTGAGCCATAGAGTGAACTATTCCAAGTCCCACATTTGAGAATCCCATTCCTGCAATATATTGTCCAAGAGCCATTCCCTCTCTTCCTTCGTCTGTATTTTCAACAGCTCCTCTCAAAGATTTAGAGATAAGTTCTATTGCTTTTAAGTGGAACATATCTGAAAGTTCCCAAGCTCCTTTTGTAATATATCCTTCTATTGCGTGAGTAAGAGCATCCATTCCTGTTGCTGCTGTAAGTCCTTTAGGCATAGAAGACATCATGTCAGGGTCAACAACTGCAATTAACGGAATATCGTGAGTATCTACACATACCATTTTTCTGCTTTTTTCCACATCTGTTATTACATAGTTTATAGTTACTTCCGCTGCTGTTCCTGCTGTTGTAGGGACTGCTATTGTAAGAACCGCATCATTTTTAGTTGGTGCAACACCTTCAAGACTTCTTACATCTGCAAATTCCGGATTGTTTACAATAATTCCCACAGCTTTTGCTGTATCTATTGAAGAACCTCCTCCGATAGCTATTATATAATCAGCTCCTGATTTTTTAAATGCTTCCACTCCTGCCTGAACATTTTCTATTGTAGGGTTTGCTTTTATATTGCTATATATTTCATAAGCAAGTCCTGCTCCGTCTAAAATATCTGTAACTTTTTTAGTTACATTAAATTTTATTAAATCAGGGTCAGAACATATGAAAGCTTTTTTAAGCTCTCTTGCTTCTACTTCCTCTTTGATATGAGCTATTGCTCCTTTTCCGTGATACGAAATTTTGTTAAGCACAAATCTGTTTGCCATATTAAATCCCCCTTATATTTTTAAATAAAACTAAATCTCTGTCTATATTATTTCACTTTTTGTACTTTTTTGTCAATTATAAATTTAAATTAATACATCTTTTTTAATTTTTATATTGTTGTTTTCTTTTGAAATAACAATTCTGTAAAGTTCGTCTGATTTTTTAGGGAAATCTTCTCTGTAATGAGCTCCTCTGCTTTCTTTTCTGTTAATCATAGCAGTTAAAAGCATTTTTGCCGCCTCTGTTTTAAAATATATTTCAAGGGAATTTTCTTTTAAATGGTTTAAAATATTATAGCTCTTCTGCAAATTTTCAATTTCTGAAAGTCCCTCTTCCAAAAGTTTTTTGTTTCTTTTTATTCCCCCTTTTTCTGTTACAACTTTTTTCACTCTTTGAAGAATTTCAGATTTTGAAAGTTTATCCTCTGTATTCTCATCAAAATAACCGTTCAGCCAATTTTCAAATTTTTCTTTCAAAATATCATCGGATATTTTTTTCTCAGAAAGATGTTCAATATATTCACAGGCTTTTTCTGCTGCCCTTTTTCCAAATACCAAAGCTCCTCCCACAGAATTTCCTCCCAGTCTGTTTGCTCCTTCAACACCTGACAAAAGCTCACCTGCTGCAAAAAGTCCCTGCACCTTTGTTTCTCCCCAATCGGAAGTTTTCACTCCTCCATTGCAGCTGTGAGCAAAAGGAGAGATTATCACTTCATCTCTGCACATATCAATTCCTATTTTTTCTTTCAGCCAATTCAGATATACAACATAAAATTCTCCTTTGTCTTTGTAAAGTTCCTCACTGAATTTCAGTTTTACACCTTTTTGACATTCCATCATTTTCAAATCAATTTCAAAACATTTAAAATCACAGCTGAAAGGAGCATATGCACTTCTTTCCAGCCACATATCTCTGTTTTTATCTCCCTCATACAAAAGATTTCCGTCCAAATCATACATTCCTGTGCAGTATTTTAAAGTATGTTCTCCAAATAATGTATTATAAACAGGTTTTATAAAAGCCGGGATAAACTGGATAAATTCCATGTTTTGTACTTCTGCCCCTGCATCAAGCATAACAATATGTCCGGATCCGTCCACATCTTTTGGGTAAAGATTATGCTCGTAAAGTCCTCCCACTCCACCTGTCGCCATAATTACAACAGAAGATTTCACTATAAAAAATTCTCCCTCATCATTTTGAAAAACAGCCCCTGCTGTTTTTTCGTTTTCTTTCAAAATATATATTATTCTGCTGTTTTCGATTATCTGTATATTTTTTAGGCTTTCAAAAATTTTCTCTCCTTTTTCTCTTGCTTTGTCCCATTCGTTAATAAGATAAATATCTCTGGCATATTTTGCAAAACACGCAGGTCTTCTGTCCTTTCTCAGCCACGGCTCAAATCCTATCTCATTAAGATATCCCATACTTTCACGAATATTTTCTATATAAGCATTTATCATATGAGGATTGTCCATTCCTTTTCCTATTCCTCTGATGTCTTCAAAAAACAGTTCTTTATCTTCTTTTTCAAGAGCTGTTGCCTGTATTCCCAAAGTCCCC
>UQXM01000031.1 GCA_900545035.1 uncultured Fusobacterium sp.
CTTTGGTTCTCCTTTTTATATTTTATGGGAACGAGTCTTTTTTATGACAAAATTATAATCTATTATTAATGTGATAAAAATATCATTAAAATAAGTTTTATTAACTTTTTTTGATAATAAAAAATGATATAATATTGTGAGGGAATTTTGCTTTTGATAAAAAGAAAAATATTTTGAGTGCAACAAGGAGAGTATAATGTTTATAGATGAAGTAGTAATTACTGTAAAAGCTGGAAACGGCGGCGATGGAGCAGCCACTTTCAGAAGAGAAAAATATATTCAGTTCGGAGGTCCTGACGGAGGGGACGGAGGAAACGGAGGAGATGTTATATTTGTGGGTGATCCAAATATAAATACTCTTGTAGATTTTAAATTTAAAAAGAAATTTGCTGCGGAAAACGGAGGAAACGGAGCTAAGAAAAGATGCTTCGGAAAAACAGGAGAAAATCTTGTAATAAAAGTTCCTGTCGGAACACAGGTAAGAGATGCAGAGAGCGGAAAACTTCTTCTTGATATAAATGTACCTAATGTTGAAAGGGTATTTTTAAGAGGCGGAAAAGGAGGAGCAGGAAATGAAAGATTTAAAAACTCTGTGAGAAAAGCTCCGAAAATGGCAGGAAAAGGAAGAGAAGGAGCAGAGGTAAGAGTAAAACTTGAATTGAAACTTCTTGCCGATGTGGCTCTTGTAGGGTATCCGTCTGTTGGAAAATCAAGCTTTATTAATATTGTTTCTGCTGCAAAATCAAAGGTTGGAGCATACCATTTTACAACTCTTGAGCCAAAACTTGGTGTAATAAGAGTGGCTGAGGGAAAATCATTTGTTATTGCAGATATTCCGGGGCTTATTGAAGGAGCAAGTGAAGGAGTTGGACTTGGAGATAAATTTTTAAGACATATTGAAAGATGTAAAATGATTTATCACATTGTTGATGTTTCCGGAGTGGAAGGAAGAGATCCTATTGATGATTATAATAAAATCAACGAGGAACTTAGAAAATTCAGTTCAAAACTTGCTGACAAAAAACAACTTGTCCTTGCAAATAAAATGGATTTATTGTGGGAAATGGATAAATATGAAGAGTTCAAAGCTTATGTAGAAGAAAGAGGCGGAAAAGTATACCCTATCTCTGTAATACTTGGAGACGGAATTAAGGAAGTTATAAATGATACTTGGGGACTTTTGGAACAAATTGACAGAGAACCTCTTGAAGCAGAAGAAAATGTACTTGATGTTATCAAGTCACAAAAAAGCGATAAACCTGATTTTGTTATTACTCAGGACGAAGAGGGAGTATACGAAGTTGAGGGAGCTATGATTGACGGCATCCTTTCAAAATATGTAATTACATATGATGAAGAGTCTGTAATAACATTTGTACATATGCTGAAAAATCTTGGAATGGAAAAAGCTCTTAGAGATGCGGGAGTACAGGACGGAGATACAATCAGAATAGTAGATGTGGAATTTGATTTCGTAGAATAATTATACATAAAACAGGAGTATTTTATGAAAGGAATAGTTTTAGCAGGTCCTACTGGAGTGGGAAAAACTGATTTATCTTTGAAACTCGCAAAATTAATCGGAGCAGATATAATTTCATGTGATTCTGCTCAAGTTTATCAGGAAATGAATATAGGCACTGCCAAAATAAGAGAAGAGGAAATGGAGGGAATCAAGCATTATATGCTTGATGTTCTTCCTCCTGTTCATAAATATAGTGTAGGAGAATATCAGAGAGCTGTTGATAAAATTCTGGCAGAAAAGGAAAGAGAAAATAAGCCTGTAATTTTAACAGGAGGAACAGGACTTTATATAAATTCTGTTGTGAATGGACTGTCAGAACTTCCGGAAAGTAATCCGGAGCTTCGTGATAAATTAATGGAGCTTTCAGAGGACGAGCTTTATGAAAAACTTTGCAGTCTTGACCCGGAAGCAGCACAGACAATTCATAAAAACAATAAAAAAAGAGTGGAGAGAGCTGTTGAAGTATGTGTGTTGACAGGAGAAAAATTTTCTGTTCTTTCGAAAAAGAATATAAAAAATAATAATTATGATTTTTTGAAAGTATGTCTTACACGGGACAGAGATATTCTTTATAAAAGAATAGATAAAAGAGTGGACATAATGATGAATCAGGGACTTTTGGAAGAGGTGGAAAATCTTTACAAAAAATACGGCGGAGAGATTTTAAAAAAGATAAATATAATCGGCTATACTCAGATTATAGAATATCTTGAGGGAAAAATTTCTTTGGGAACAGCGGTAAGTTTAATAAAAAGAGATTCAAGAAGATATGCCAAAAGACAGATGACATGGTTTAACAATGATGACGGATATATATGGTTTGATTTGGGAAATCAATCAGAAAATGATATATTAAAATCAATAACAGAGCATTATTTTAACAGCGGTGTGTAATATTTAACTTGATAAATTGAAATTCTTATGGTATTATAAATCAGAAGTTTGTAGGAGATATTTAATGAAAAAAATAATAGTAATTCTACTCACTGCTGTGTTATTTATTTCATGTTCAGCTGTTAAGAAAAATGAAATAAATATGCAGAAACAATATGAAATACTTTTAAATAAATGGAAACTGCCGGAACTGGAAATTCTGCTTGAAAAAAATTCAGGTACAGAAGAGGCAGAGATTACAGAAAAATATAAAAAATTATTGCAGGAGCGTAAAGAAGATGCAAAAGCATTGGAAGATATGATACAAGCTTTGAAAACTCAGCTTGAAAGCAATAATTTTGAAAATATTGAGATGTATTTTGATGATACTTTTGTAAACAGAAAAATTTTATCTGAACTGAAAAATATTGATTTTTCACAGATGAAAATTATGTATACAAAGCCTGAATTTTATAAAAATAAGGCTTTTAATACAGGAGCGGTTATTTTTACAGATAATGTGCAGTATTTCCGATTTAGTTATAAGTTGAGTAATAGAAAATGGAGTATAATAGAAATTAAAGATGGAAGGTGATGTTTTTTGAAGAAGAATGAAATAAAAATTCTCCTTTCCTCAGCTTTAGAAAATCTTTCTGTTATCAGAACATTAATAAGAACTTATTTAAAACTTCATAAAGTAGAAGAGCGTAATATAATGGAGATATTAACCATTACAGACGAACTCGCAACCAATGTTGTTGAACACGGATATCAGTATCAGCCGGGCGACCTTATAATATCCATGGAAAAAGATGAGAATATAATAAGGCTTGTGGTAGAGGATAACGGTGTAGGTTTTGATGAAAGTAAAATGAGCAAAGAAGAAGGGGGAATGGGACTTCGTATTGCACGAAAGATGTCAGACAGCTTCATAATTGAAAAAAAAGTAAACGGAACAAAATTTAAGGTAGAGAAAAAAATAAAGGAGGTTTGTTAAAATACTATGGATACAAATTTTGATATTATAGAAGAAAAAATCGGTGATGTGAAAGTTATAAAGGTTACAGGAGAATTGGATGCTCTTGTTGCTCCAAGACTTAAAGACAAAATAACAAAGGATATGGAAAACGGATTTAAACAGTTTGTCATTGATTTTGAAGAATTGGTACACATAAACAGTCTTGCAATGGGAATTTTAAGAGGAAAACTGAAATCAGTAAAAGATATTGGCGGAGATATAAAACTTGTAAAATTAAACGACCATATCAAAGAAATATTTGAAATGATAGGACTTGACGAAATATTTGAAATATATGAAGACAGACAGGAAGCAGTGAACAGCTATAATAAAAAAATAAAATAATAAGGATGGAGTAATATGAATTATATGATAGGGATTGGATTTGCAATAATCGGATTCTGTATAGTATTTGCCATGCTGTACAAGAAATCTGTTATAGATAAAAAAATTGAAGAATTAAGAGATACTGAAGATGAGCAGTTAAAAGCAAAAATAAAGGCAAAAGAGATTATAAAAAATGCTGAATCAGAAGCAATTATTTTAAAAAAAGATATAGAGCTTAAAGCAAAAGAAACTGTATATCAAATGAAAGAGGAAGCAGAAAAAGAAATTAAAATAGCAAAGAACGAAGTTCTTCAAAAAGAACTAAGACTTACAAGAAAAGAAGAAAGCGTTGATAATAAATTAGAAAAAATAGAAGCAAAAACAATTGAGCTTGAAAAATCAAGAGAAGAACTTGAGAAAAAAACAGAGGAAGTACAAGTATTAATAGAAAAGCAGGAAACTGAGCTTGAAAGAATATCAGAACTTTCAAAATCAGAAGCAAAAGAGATGCTGATTTCAAAATTAAGAGATAGCTTAACACATGAAACAGCTGTGGCAATCAGAGAGTTTGAAGCAAAACTTAAAGAAGCCAAAGAGGATATATCAAAAAGAATTTTATCAACTGTTATCGGAAAGGCTGCATCTGAATATGTTGTGGATTCAACTGTAACAGTGGTAAATCTTCCGAATGATGAGATGAAGGGAAGAATAATCGGAAGAGAGGGTAGAAATATAAGAACTATTGAATCTCTTACCGGTGTTGATATTATAATAGATGATACTCCTGAAGCAGTAGTGCTTTCAAGTTATGACGGAGTGAAAAGAGAGATAGCGAGAAGAGCTATTGAAAAACTTATTTCTGACGGAAGAATTCATCCGGGAAAAATTGAAGAACTTGTAAACAAATCAAGAAAAGAAATAGAAAAAGATATTCTTGAAGCAGGGGAACAGGCTCTTATTGAAGTGGGAATTCAAGGAATGCACCCTGAAATTGTAAAAACTCTTGGAAGATTAAAATACAGAACAAGCTATGGACAAAATGTTCTTGTACACTCAATAGAAGTTGCAAGACTTGCTGCAAATATGGCAGCTGAGCTTGGAGGAAATGTACAGCTTGCAAAAAGAGGAGGACTTTTACACGATATCGGTAAAGTCTTAGACCATGAAATAGAATCTTCACATGCTCTTATCGGTGGGGAATTCTTAAAGAAATTCGGAGAGCATGAAGATGTAATCAATGCTGTAATGGCTCACCATAATGAAGTGGAATATTCTACTGTTGAATCAGTTCTTGTACAGGCTGCAGATGCAGTGTCAGCTTCAAGACCGGGGGCAAGAATGGAAACACTTTCATCTTACCTGAAAAGACTGGCTTCTCTTGAAGAGATTGCAAAATCATTTAAGGGAGTGGAATCTTCTTATGCAATTCAGGCAGGAAGAGAAATCAGAATTATCATTAATCCTGATATGGTAACAGATGATGAGGCTGTTGTAATGGCAAGAGATGTAGCTAAGAAAATCGAGGAAACAATGCAGTATCCGGGACAAATAAAAGTTACAATTTTGAGAGAAACAAGAGCAACAGAATACGCAAAATAGAAAATAACTGTGAAAGCAGATACAAAAGGTATGGAGGATAAAATCCATACCTTTTATTTTACTGAAAAAAATGATATAATTACTAAGTTAAAGAAAAAAATAAAAAATGAGGGCGTATTATGAAAATATTAATAGTGGGAGATGTTGTTGGAAATCCCGGAAGAAAAACTTTGTATGCTTATCTTGAAAAAGTAAAGGATAAGTATGATTTTATAATTGTAAACGGAGAAAATGCAGCAGCCGGTTTTGGAATTACAACGAAAATAGCAGATGAATTTTTTGAAAAAGGAGTAAATGTAATTACCAGCGGAAATCATATATGGGACAAAAAAGAGATATACACATATCTTGACGGAAATAATAAAATTTTAAGACCTCTTAATTATCCTGAAAAAGGAACTCCCGGAAAAGGATACACAATTCTTGAAAGCAGACAGGGAATAAAAGTCGGGGTTATATCAGCACAAGGAAGAGTATTTATGCCTCCTATCGATTGTCCTTTTACAAGAATATCTGAAGTTTTGGACGAAATGAAAAAACAGTGCAAAATAATAATTGTAGATTTTCATGCAGAAGCTACTTCTGAAAAACTTGCACTGGGAAGATATCTTGACGGAAAAATTTCTCTTCTTTACGGAACACATACACATATTCAGACAGCAGATAATAAGATACTTCCAGAAGGAACAGGATACATAACTGATGTGGGAATGACAGGCTCTGATAATGGTATTATTGGAATGAAAGAAGAGGTTATAATTCCTAAATTTTTAAACTCTCTTCCTCAGAAGTTTGAAGTGGCAGAGGGGAATGAAAGACTTAACGGACTTTCGGTTGAAGTGGACGAAGAAACAGGAGAATGTATATCAATAGACAGAATAAATATATCTCTTCAGCAGATAGAAATATTATAGAGGGGGTACATAATAATGAAAGTAATGGAAATAAAAGTAATTTTTGAAAGTGATGACACAGAAAAAGCTAAAAAAGAAATCGGAGATATTTTTTATGATTTTGGTGCAACAGGGCTTAAAATCGAAGAACCTATGACACATAAAAATTCTCTTGATTATTATAAAAATGAAAAAGATTTTTTAATGGTCGACCACGCTGTATCAGCATATTTTCCTATGAATATATATGCAGAAAGAAGAAAACAGGCAATTCTTAAAAGATTTGAAGAAAAATTTGAAAACAGAGATGACATTATTTATACAATAGATTTTTATGATTATGAAGAGGAAGACTATCAAAACAGCTGGAAAAAATATTTTTATACACAGAAAATCAGCGAAAGATTTGTAGTAAAACCTACATGGAGAGAATATGAACCTTTGGAAGATGAACTTGTAATTGAAATAGATCCCGGAAGAGCATTCGGAACAGGAACTCACCCGACTACTTCTCTTTGTATAAAACTTATGGAAGAAAATATTAAAACCGGGGACAGAGTAATAGATGTGGGAACAGGTTCAGGTATTCTTATGGTAGCTGCTGAAAAACTTGGAGCAGGGGAGATAATAGGAACCGATATAGATGCAACAGCTGTAGAGGTTGCAATGGAAAATATTGAGCTTAACAAAGTTGATACAGAAAAAGCCAGAGCTTATGCAGGAGATTTGGTGTCAATAGTTAAGGACGATAAATTTGATGTGGTTGTTGCAAATATTCTTGCAGATGTTTTGTTGATATTATTAAAAGATATTTCAAGAGTAGCAAAAAAAGGCGGACTTGTAATATTCTCCGGAATAATTGAGGACAAATTGGAAGAGATGAAAAGAGCAATAGAAAATGTAGGACTTGAAATTCTTGAGGTGAAAGCTGACAAAGAATGGAGAGCGATACTGATGAGAGCATAAATTTTTTAAAATCACAGGAGGCACTGTTTTGATGAGAAATTTTATAATGGCAATAGATGGACCGGCAGGAAGCGGAAAAAGTACAATAGCAAAAATTTTGGCAGAAAGACATAATCTGACATATCTTGATACAGGGGCTATGTACAGAATGGTTGCTCTTTATTTTTTTGAAAATAATGTAGATTTGGACAATGATTTGGAAGTAAAATTAAATCTTGCAAATATAAAAATGGATATAGAAAAGGACAGATTTATATTAAACGGAAAAGATGTGTCAAAGGAGATAAGAACTCCGAGAGTGAGTGGACTGGTTTCTTTTGTAGCAAGAATAAAGAGAGTGAGAGAAAAACTTGTAGAGCTTCAAAGAGAGATAAGTATGGGAAAAAATGTTGTTCTTGACGGAAGAGATATAGGAACAGTGGTATTTCCCAACGCAGCTCTTAAAATATTTTTAATCGCTTCGCCTGAAGAGAGAGCCAAAAGAAGATTGAAAGAATATGAGGAAAAAGGTGTAAAAGAGGATTTTGAATCTGTTCTTGCAAATATAAAAGAGAGAGATATGATAGACTCCACAAGAAAAGAAGGGCCGCTTAAAAAAGCTGATGATGCTGTGGAGATAGATACAAGTTTTATGACAATAGACGAGGTTGTGGAAAATATAAGCAGACTTGTAAAAGAAAAAACAGGTGAGTAATATGATTTATAATTTACTCAGAATAATACTGTGGCTTCCTCTTAAAATAGTCATGATATTCAGACCAGAAAAAAGAAAATTTATAGAAAAAAGAATGAATCAAAATTTTGATTTTCTGAAATCTGAAAAAAATTATATTTGGCTTCATTGTTCATCAGTTGGGGAAATAAATCTTTCCGATGCACTGATAAAAAAACTTTTGGCAGAAAGAGATGAAAATATTCTTATCAGCATATTTACAGATACAGGATATGAGACTGCTCAGAACAAATATTCCAAAGAGGAAAGAATAAAAATAATATATTTTCCTCTGGACAGCAGAAATGAAATAAGAAGAATTTTAAAAAAAATAGATATGAAACTTTTAATTTTAATAGAAACAGAGATATGGCCTAATCTTATAAGTCTTGCTCACAGAAAAGGAAAAGTTGTTCTTGTAAACGGAAGAATATCTGATAAAAGCTTCAAAAAATATCTAAAACTTAAAAATATTTTAAAATCTACTTTAAAGAAAATTGATATTTTCTTTATGCAGACAGAAAATGACGGAGAAAGAATATGTACTGTCGGTGCAGACAGAGAGAAAATAAAAATTTTCGGAAATCTAAAATTTGATATAGAACTGCAAAATTATACTGAAGAAGAAAAATCACAACTTAAAAATCTTATAAAAGCAGAAGGACGAAAAATTTTTACAGCAGGAAGTACGAGAACAGGAGAAGATGAAATAATAATAGAGGCTTTTAAAAAACTTGAAAACTATATGCTTGTTCTTGTTCCAAGACATCTTGACAGAATTGAAAGAATAGAAAATTTGATAAAAGAAAAAAATCTTACTTATGTAAAGTACAGCGACTGTCTTGAAAAAAATACAGAAAAAACGGATATTATTCTTGTAGATAAAATGGGAGTGCTCAGAAAATTTTATGCTGTATGTGACACAGCATTTGTAGGAGGTACTCTTGTGAATATCGGAGGACATAGTTTATTAGAACCTTTGTTTTACAGAAAAACTCCGATTTTTGGAAAATATCTGCAAAATGTAAAAGATATTGCAGAAGAAATTTTAAAAAGAGGGATAGGATTTAAAGCACAGACAAGTGAAGATATTGCTGTATCAGTGAAAGAGATAGATAACGGGCATATAAAAACAGATGAAATAGAAAACTTTTTCAAAGCCAATCAGAATGTGGCAGGAAAAATAGTTTTTGAAATAAATGAAATAATATAATGGAGGAATTGATGATAAAATTAGCAGAAAATGATGATTTCTGGAAACATTTTTTTAAAAACCCAAAAAAAGCATACAATCCATATATGCACAGACTGAAAGAGTTTCCTGAATATATAATGTACGATAAAGAGGTTATGGATTCATATAAAGGAAAATGGAATGAATATTTTAGAAATGATAATCCTATATATGTGGAAATAGGTTCAGGGAGTGGAAATTTTGCTATAGGGATGTGTGAAAAATACAAAGACAGAAATCATATTGCATTGGAGCTTAGATTTAAAAGACTGCATTCATCAGCAAGAAAATCTAAAAATTTAGGGCTTACAAATGTTCTTTTTATGAGAAGATTTGGAGAGGAGCTTCCTGAGTTCCTTGGAGAGTGTGAGATTTCAGGATTATATATTAATTTCCCGGATCCTTGGGAGGGAAATGAAAAAAACAGAATTATTCAAGAAAGTCTTTTCTCAAGTCTGGATAAGGTGTTAAAGGTAGGAGGAAAATTATTTTTCAAAACAGACCATGACAAATACTATGAAGATGTGATACAATTAAGCGGAAATTTAGAAAACTATAAACTGGTATATCATACTTCTGATTTACATAACAGTGAAAAGGCAGAGGAAAATGTGCTTACAGAATTTGAGCAACTGTTCCTTAATAAATTCCAAAAAAATATTAATTATATTGAGATAGAAAAAATAAAATAATTAGTGATTAAATTTTTTTAGGAGGAAATAAATAAAAATATGGCAGGATATGTAGTAGTAGGAACACAATGGGGAGACGAGGGAAAAGGTAAAATTATTGATGTTTTGGCTGACAGAGCAGATTATGTGGTAAGATATCAAGGTGGAAACAATGCAGGACACACAGTTGTCGTAAACGGAGAGAAATTTATTCTTAAACTTCTGCCTTCAGGAGTTCTGCATGGAGGAACTTGTATAATAGGGCCGGGAGTTGTTGTAGACCCGAAAGTATTGCTTGATGAACTTGCTTCACTAGAAACAAGAGGAGCTAAAACAGACCATGTGGTTATAAGCGACAGAGCACATTTGATTATGCCTTATCATGTAAAACTTGATGAACTGAAAGAAGCAAATGCGGGAGAGAACAAGATAGGAACAACAAAAAGAGGTATCGGACCTTGTTATGCTGATAAAATATCAAGAGACGGTATCAGAATGGTTGACCTTTTGGATATGGAAAAATTTGCTAAAAAATTAAAGCATAATTTGGCAGAGAAAAACGAAATAATTACAAAAATTTATGGTGCAGAACCATTGAACTATGAAAAAATACTTGCTGACTATACTGAATATGCAGATAAAATAAGACACAGAATAATGGATACAATTCCGATGATAAATAAAGCTCTTGATGAGAACAAATTGGTTCTTTTTGAAGGGGCACAAGCAATGATGCTTGATATTAACTACGGAACTTATCCTTATGTTACATCATCATCTCCTACAACAGGAGGAGTGGCAACAGGAGCAGGAGTTTCTCCAAGAAAAATAGATAAAGGAATTGGAGTAATGAAAGCTTATACAACAAGAGTCGGAGAAGGACCTTTTGTTACAGAGCTTGTTGGAGAATTTGGAGAGAAAGTAAGAAAAATCGGCGGAGAATTTGGAGCTGTAACAGGAAGACCGAGAAGATGCGGATGGCTTGACCTTGTGGTTGGAAAATATGCAGCAATGATAAACGGACTTACAGACTTGGTTATTACAAAAATAGATGTTTTGAGTGGACTGGGAACTTTAAAAATTTGTACTGCTTATGAAGCAGAGGGAAAAATTTATGAGTTTATGCCTGCTGATACAGAACTTCTTGCGAAAGCAAAACCAATTTATGAAGAACTTCCAGGTTGGGACGAAGATATTTCTCAGGTAAAAACATATGAAGAACTTCCTGAAAACTGCAAAAAATATCTGAAAAGAGTGGAAGAGATTGTAGGATGCCAGATTTCTGTTGTATCGGTTGGACCTGACAGAAGCCAGAATATTCACATAAGAGAAATATAAAAATTTTAAAGGGGTTGTTGCAAACTTATAAAAAACAAATTTTATAAATGCAGCATCCTCTTTTATATTAGTAAATAATCTGTCAAAATGGTAAAATATTTATTATGAGAAAAAATAAAAATAAAAGACGGTGAAAAGTATGCTGACAGAAAACAAAATAAAAGAAAGATTAAAAGATTTTTTTAAAGACAGAGGGCACAGCAGAATAATAGGAAGAGAATCTTTAATGAACTCTGCAGTTATGGTTTTGTTTTGCGAAATAGATGAAAAAATATACATCCTTTTTGAAAAAAGAGCAGAAGGAATAAGACAGGGAAGCGAAATTTCTTTTCCGGGAGGAAGGAGAGATAAAAAAGATTTGAATTTTGCTGAAACTGCGTTGAGAGAAACTTATGAGGAAATCGGACTTTCTAAAGAGAAAATTGAAAATGTGAGAAAATATGGAACACTGATAATTCCTACAGGTGTTGTAGTAGAAGCATACATAGGATATGTGAAAAATTTTTCTTTAAATGAACTTGATCTTAATAAAGATGAAGTGGAAAAAATTCTTCTTGTACCTCTTGATTATTTTTTGGAAAATGAACCGAGCATAGAATATGTTACAGTACAAAATAATCCTTTTTATATAGATAAAGAGGGAAATAAGATTGAGCTGAATGTAAAAAGATGGGGACTTCCCGAAAAATATCATCAGCCGTGGAAAGGGACACCGAGAAGACTTTTGTTTTATAAATATGACAGTGAAACAATTTGGGGAATTACAGGGGAAATTATTTACAGTATAGCTTCCTCTATAAGAAATTAAGATAAAAGATAAAATTTTGCGATATTAAAAATAACTGCGTAATCTATGCAGCGAATTGAACGCTGAAAAATGATATGTTTGAGCAAAGGGAGTTTATCATTTTTAGTGAAATGAGCAATATAGATAGCTGTTATTTTTTTCAAGCAAAATTTTAATCTTTTATAGGTGTAAAGAAAAAATACTTGACATTTTTTTGAAAAATTAATATAATAGTTTGGTGATTATATGGAATTAAAAGAAATGATAGAAATAGGTATACTTCTTGATTATTATAAACCCCTGCTGACAGAAAAGCAGAAAAGATATCTTGTAGATTATTTTGAAGAGGACTTGTCTTTAAGTGAAATAGCACAGAATTATGAAGTCACAAGACAAGCTGTCTATGATAATATAAGAAGAGGAAGCAGAATTTTAAGAGAGTATGAAGATAAGCTTAATTTCTATAAAAAAGACAGAAAATTATACAACGAGCTTTTGGAACTTAGAAAAGATTTTAAAAAAGAAAATCTTGATAAGATTATTGAAAAAATGAGTTAGTCAGAACATAGGAGAAACAGATGTTAGAAAATTTAGGAAATAGATTTCAGGACATTTTCAAAAAAGTAAGAGGACATGGAAAGCTTAGCGAAAGCAACATAAAAGATGCTTTGAGAGAAGTTAAAATGTCGCTTTTGGAAGCTGACGTAAACTATAAAGTTGTTAAAGATTTTATAAATAAAATTCAGGAAAAGGCAATTGGTACAGAAGTAATAAGAGGCATAAATCCCGGGCAGCAGTTTATCAAAATAGTAAATGATGAACTTGTGGAACTTCTTGGAGGAACAAATTCAAAGCTTACAAAAGGAGTTAAAAATCCTACTGTATTAATGCTTGCAGGACTTCAGGGAGCAGGAAAAACAACTTTTGCTGCAAAACTTGCCAACAAACTGAAAAAAGACGGAGAAAGACCATATCTTGTGGCAGCAGATGTATACAGACCTGCAGCTATAAAGCAGCTTCAGGTTTTAGGGAATCAGATTGATGTTCCTGTATATGCCGACGAAGAAAATAAAAATCCTGTTGATATAGCCAAAAAAGCATGGGGACAGGCAAAAGCAAACGATTATACCTATATGATAATCGATACTGCCGGAAGACTTCATGTGGACGAAGCTCTTATGGAAGAGTTGAGTGAAATCAAAAAAACAGTAAGACCTCAGGAAATTCTTCTTGTGGTTGATGCCATGATAGGACAGGATGCAGTAAATTTAGCTAAAAATTTTAATGATAAATTAAATATAGACGGAGTTGTTCTTACAAAATTTGACGGAGATACGAGAGGGGGAGCTGCCCTTTCCATAAAATCTGTGGTTGGAAAACCTATCAAATTTGTGGGAGTTGGAGAAAAAATAGGAGATTTGGAACTGTTCCATCCGGAAAGGCTGGCTTCCAGAATTTTGGGAATGGGGGATGTGGTATCTCTTGTTGAAAAAGCTCAGGAAAATATAAATGAAGATGATGCAAAATCATTGGAAGAAAAAATAAGAACTCAGAAATTCAATCTTGAAGATTTCCTAAAAATGCTTCATATGATTAAAAAAATGGGGCCTCTTGCAAGTGTTTTAAAAATGCTTCCGGGAGTTGGAAATGACATTGGCGATTTATCTATGGCCGAAAAAGAGATGAAGAAAGTAAGAGCTATTATACAGTCAATGACAAAAGAAGAAAGAGTTAAGCCTGAAATTCTTAAAGCAAGCAGAAAAATAAGAATTGCAAAGGGAAGCGGAACAGATGTTGCTGATGTAAACAGACTTTTAAAACAGTTTGAAATGATGAAAAATATGATGAAAATGTTCAGCAGCGGCAAAATGCCAAACCTTAATGCGATGAAAAACATGGGAGGCGGAATGCCGAACATGAGAAACGGAAAAGGAAGAGGGAAATTTCCTTTCTAAATAAAAAATTTAAGAAACAAATAAATTAAAAATAAAATTTAAAAAAATAAAAGAAGAATTAAAAGGAGTGATTTTTAATGTTAAAATTAAGATTAACAAGATTAGGAAGCAAGAAAAACCCAGTATACAGAGTAGTAGCTATGGAATCTACAACTAAAAGAGAAGGTAAAGCAGTAGCTTACTTAGGAAACTACTATCCTTTAGAAGATTCTAAAGTAACTTTAAAAGAAGAAGAAATTTTAACTTTCTTACAAAACGGAGCACAACCTACAAGAACAGTTAAATCTCTTTTAACTAAAGCTGGAGTTTGGGCAAAATTTGAAGAATCTAAAAGAAAATAATTAAAATTAATTAAGTTTTAGATTATAGTAATTTATGTGTTTACTTTTATATGCAATATGTGATATAGTATATTCAGTAAGA
>UQXM01000032.1 GCA_900545035.1 uncultured Fusobacterium sp.
AGTATTTTATGGAGGTAGCAACAATGAACAAAGGTACAGTAAAATGGTTTAACGCTGAGAAAGGATTTGGATTTATCACTTCTGAAGAAGGAAAAGATTTATTCGTACATTTCTCTGAAATCCAAAAAGAAGGATTTAAAACTTTAGAAGAGGGACAACATGTAACTTTTGATGTTAAAGAAGGACAAAAAGGACCTCAAGCTGCTAATGTAGTAATCGGATAATTAAACCAAAACAAAAATCAGATAAAATTTTTGACCACAGTTATATGCTGTGGTTTTTTTATTTTTTAAACTAAAAAGGTTCGACATTTCTGCCGAACCGATATAAACATATTTATTCCATAACACCAATTTCATCAGGAACAATAACTTTTGCTTCAGTAGCTGAAAGGACATCTTCCACTGTGTATCCCGGAGCAAGTTCTCTAAGTACAAGTCCTTCAGATGTAACCTGTAAATAACATTTTTCTGTAACAATATCTGTTACACAATTTTTTCCTGTCAGAGGCAATGTGCATTTTTTCAAAATTTTTGGAGAACCGTTTTTTTCACAATGGTCTGTTGCAACAATTATACGCTTAACTCCAGAACAAAGATCCATTGCTCCTCCCATTCCCGGAACTAATTTTCCTGGAATTGTCCAGTTGGCAATATTTCCTTCCTGATCAACCTGCAATGTTCCAAGAACAGCGATGTCAATATGTCCTCCTCGAATAAATCCAAAGCCCATTGTATGATCGTAAACACTTCCTCCCGGAATTACGGAAGCAGGCATTCCTCCTGCATCTATAATATCAATATCTGCATCGTCCCAATTTGGAGAAGGTCCGCTTCCCACAGTTCCTATTTCAGCTTCAAGCCACAAATCAACACCTTTTGGCAGATAATTTACACACATCAGAGGAAGTCCTATTCCCAGATTAACAAAATCTCCGTCTTTAAAAAATTTTGCACAACGAGAAGCAATCAATGCTCTTCCTTTTAACTCAGCCATTATTATCTACCCCCTTCTTGTGCTTTTTGTTTTAATCTCTGCCAGTAAGGACACATATGTCTTGTGTTGCCCTCTCTTACATAAATCATATCAACCAACGGAGCAGGAATATCAATTTCATTAGGTCCAAGCTTACCAAATTCAACCAATTCTTCCGCTTCCACAATTACAATATCACCGGCAAAAGCCATTTCTGTACTGATAGCTCTCGAATTCATTCTGAAAGAAATATTTCCTGCACTGTCTGCTTTAGTAGCTTTTATAAGTGTTATATCTGCTCTTAAAGGAAGTTCAAGCAGATATTCTTTTCCGTTTATCGTAAATTTTTGTTTTCCCTCTTCCACTTCTGTTCCAAGTCCTGTAGGTGTCAGACAGCCTCCAAGTCCGTATCCTCCGCATCTTATTCTTTCGGAAAATGTTCCCTGAGGGCTGAATTCTATATCCAGTTCTCCTGCAAACATCTGATCCCTTGCCACAGGATTAAATCCAATATGTGTTGTGATAAGGCTTTTTACTCTTTTTTCGTTTATCAGTTTTCCTATTCCAAGATCGGGCATACCTGCAGAAACAGCAATGACATGAATATCTTTAACACCTTTTTCTATCATTCCTTCTATAATATCATCTGCTGCAAATTCTCCGTGCCAATCACCAAACATTATTGTCTGTCCATCGTGAAATTTTTTTAAAATTTCCTCTTTTGAAAATATTTTTGATAACACTTTACATCGCCGCCTTTCTTTTTTCAGAATTACAAACCGTATTATAAATTACCGATTATTTATAACTGACTACTTTCCGCTGAAAACAGCTTTTCTTTTTTCCATAAATGCTTTGCAGCCCTCTTGAAAATCCATAGAAGCGGCACATTCTCTTTGAGTAGGGATTTCAGTTTCATCAAGCCATTTTTTATAATCTGAATAATTAGCATCGTAAATTTGTTTTTTAATATTTTTGTAAGAGATAAGAGGACCTGCTGCCAATTTTTTTGCAAATTTCATAGTTGTTTCGTCCAATTCTTCAACAGTTACAACCTTGTAAGCCAATCCAAGTTCTTTTGCTTCCTCTGCCGATACAGGTCTTCCTGTTGCAGCAAGTTCCATTGTACGAGAAGTTCCTACAGCTTTTGAAAGCAGATAAGTTGCCCCAGTATCAGGAACAAGTCCAAGATTTACGAATGCCAGAATAAATTTTGCATTATCTGCACAAATCATAAAATCTCCTCCAAGTGCAAGGCTTACTCCTGCTCCGGCTGCCGCACCTGCTACGGAAGTAATAACCATTTTGCTCATTTTTTTCATTCCGTCAGCCACAACTCCGACCTTTGCAATCAAACCGTCCATATTTACTTCTCCTCCGGCCTGAATTAACTGGTAGAAATATCCAATATCTCCTCCTGCTGAAAATGCTTTTCCTGCACTTTTAATAACAAGTACTTTAACAGCTGGGTCTTTTTCGGCAGCATCTACCACATACATCAGCTCGTCGGCCATTTGTTCATCGATTGCATTAAGATTTTTTAAATAATTCATTGTAACAATTCCAATACCATCTTCCACAGTATAAATTAATTTTTTTAATTCCATAACAGACCTCCTTATTATTTAAACAGCAGACCTAAAAATGACAGTATAATGAAATTTATGTAAATGAAAATTTTAATTGATATTTAATGAACAATTGTTTTAATATTTAAATAGAGTGTTTAATTTTTTTGTTACTAAAGTATAATTCATCTTTTTAATTATGTCAAGAGCAGATATAAATCAATATTTTTTAAACTAAAAAAGGAGTATCTTCATCTAATAATATAGCAGAATAAAAAATATGTTTTAAGTTTTAAAATTTAATTTTTTAATATAAATTGTAATAATTACAAAAATGTAATAAAATTTGACAACTAAATTTTTATATGTTACTATTTATATACAAGCAACGCACTTTAAAGTATAGGAGGGTTAAAATGGAATTAAAAGGAACAAAAACAGAAAAAAACTTATGGACAGCATTTGCAGGAGAATCTCAAGCAAGAAACAAATACACTTATTATGCTTCTAAAGCAAGAAAAGAAGGATATGAGCAAATAGCCGAACTTTTTGAAGTAACTGCAAATAATGAAAAAGAACATGCTAAATTATGGTTTAAATTGTTACACGACGGAATGCCTTCAACAATAGAAAACTTAAAAGATGCAGCAGCAGGTGAAAATTATGAGTGGACAGATATGTATGCTCAATTTGCCAAAGAAGCAAGAGAAGAGGGATTTGAAGATATAGCAAGAGTTATGGACGGAGTAGCTGCTATTGAAAAAGACCACGAAGAAAGATACAGAAAACTTCTTGAAAATATTGAAACTAAATCTGTATTCAAAAAACTTGATATAGTTGTTTGGGAATGCGGAAACTGCGGACATTTACACATAGGAGAAGAAGCTCCTAATATATGTCCTGTATGTGAGCATCCAAGAGCATATTTCAGAGTAAGAGCAACTAACTATTAATTTTTTAAGAGCTGTTACAACAGCTCTTTTTTATTTAAAAAATAAAGAAAGGATAATTTATGATAGAAGATGCAGCACTTAGAGCTTTAATACTATCTTTTTTGGCAGGAATGTCAACTCTTTTGGGAGCTGTAATTATTTTTGCCACGAACAAAAAAAGTGAAAAGCTTGTAACAATATCTTTGGGATTTGCAGGAGGAGTAATGATAAGTGTATCATTCACAGACCTGCTCCCCAATGCAAATGTTCTTCTTACACAATATGGAGGATATAAATTCGGAATAATTGCAGAAGTGGTTTTTCTTTTGGGAGGAGTAATTCTTGCCGCACTTTTGGACAGATTTGTTCCCCATGAACCTGAAGAAAACGGAGATGGAAAAAAACATGAAAATCTTTTCCGTGTGGGATTTATCTCTACAATGGCAATAGGGCTTCATAATTTCCCTGAAGGAATTGCAACTTTTATGGCAGGATATGAAAATATGGCTTTGGGACTGTCAATTGCCGCAGCAATAGCAATGCACAATATTCCTGAAGGAATATCTGTTGCAATGCCTATATATTTTGCAACAGGAAACAGACTAAAAGCTTTGAAATATACTTTTCTTTCCGGAATAGCCGAACCTGTTGGAGCATTTCTTGCTTTTCTTCTGCTGAAACCATACATAAATGATTTCAGTTTGGGTATAATTTTTGCTTTAATTTCAGGAGTTATGCTGTATATTGCCATTGAGGAACTTCTTCCCTCAAGCAGACAGTACGGTTATACAAGAGAAAGTCTTATGGCTGTTTTCTGCGGAATTGCACTGATGCCCCTAAGCAAATTATTTGGAGCAGTATAAAAACAAGTTATGAAAAAAGGACAGTTTTCACTGCCCTTTTTTCTTTGAAAGAAATTAAATTTATTAAAAACTGCCATTAAAATATTTAAAATATAACTCTATTTTAATTTTAGTTTTTTACATCATCATATCTGAACCGGGAACAGCTTGTGTTTTCGGTTCTTTTTTATCCACAACCACAACTTCTGTTGTAAGGATAAGTGAAGCTATTGAAGCGGCATTTTGAATTGCTGATCTTGTAACTTTTGCAGGGTCGATAATTCCTGCTAACATCATATCCACATATTCCTCTTTTGCAGCATCAAGTCCCATGCCTTCAGGAAGAGATTTTACTTTTTCAGCAACAACTCCTCCGTCAAGTCCGGCATTTACAGCTATCTGTTTCAAAGGACTCATAAGAGCTTTTTTCACAATTTCAACTCCCATTCCCTCTTCTCCTTCAAGTTTAAAGTTTTCCATAGATTTTAAAATTTCTATGAATGCAACTCCACCTCCGGGAACAATTCCTTCTTCAACAGCTGCTTTTGTTGCATTAAGAGCATCTTCTATTCTTAATTTTTTATCTTTCATCTCTGTTTCTGTGGCAGCTCCCACTCTTATAACGGCAACTCCTCCTGAAAGTTTTGCAATTCTTTCCTGCATTTTTTCAATATCGTAAGGTGAAGAGCTTTCTTTTATCTGAGCTTTAATCTGTTCAACTCTCTGTGCCACAGCTCCCTCTTCTCCGTTTCCGTCAACTATTGTAGTACTGTCTTTTGTAATTTTAACTTTTTTGGCAGAACCAAGAACTTCCATTCCCGCTTCTTCCAATTTCATTCCCATTTCTTCGCTTACAACTTTTGCACCAGTAAGCACTGCTATATCTTCAAGCATAGCTTTTCTTCTGTCTCCAAATCCCGGAGCTTTTACAGCCACAGTATTGAGAGTGCCGCGAAGATTATTTATAACCAAAGTTGTAAGAGCTTCTCCTTCCAAATCATCTGCTATAATCAAAAGAGGTTTTGAAGTTTGTACAACTTTTTCCAGAAGAGGAAGCAGGTCTTTCATACTTGATATTTTTTTATCTGTAATCAAAATATACGGATTTTCAAGAGAAGCCTCCATTCTTACAGTATCTGTTGCCATATGAGGAGAAATATATCCTTTATCAAACTGCATTCCTTCAACAACTTCAAGAGTTGTTTCCAAAGATTTTGCTTCTTCCACAGTAATTACTCCTGTCTCTCCTACTTTTGCCATAGCCTGTGCAATAAGTTTTCCTATTTCGCTGTCCCCTGCTGAAATTGAAGCTACCTGTTCAATCTCACTGTTTGACTGAACTTTTTTTGCTTTTATCTGAAGATTTCTCACAACTTCTTTTGCTGCTTTATCTATCCCCCTTTTGATAAACATAGGGTTTGCACCGGCACTTACTATTTTAAGTCCCTCTTTCACAATATTCTGTGCAAGAATTGTAGCTGTTGTGGTTCCGTCTCCTCCCCAAAATCATGGGAAAGATTACGGGGCTGAATCCTGCCATCATCATTTGCTTTTGTTGCAACTTCTTTTATAAGTTTTGCCCCCATATTTTCAAATGGGTCTTCAAGTTCTATCTCTCTTGCTATTGAAACACCGTCATTTGTTATAAGGGGAGAACCGTAAGCTTTTTCCAAAATAACATTTCTTCCCTTAGGTCCTAAAGTTATTTTAACTGCATCTGCCAAAGCATTAACTCCTGCTTCCAGTTTTTTTCTTGCATCTTCATTGAATTTCATAAGTTTAGACATTTTTATTAAGCCTCCTCAAAAATATCCTGTTTAGTCCATAATTCCCAAAATATCATCAAAATCTGCAATTATATATTCTTCACCGTTATCTTTAATTTTTGTACCGCAGTATTCTGAATGAATAACATGGTCGCCGATTTTTATATCTTTTATTTTATCTCCGTTCCCCACAGCAATAACTTCACTCACATTTGGAACTGATTTTGAAGAAGAGGAAGCAAGAATAATTCCTCCCGAAGTTTTTTCTTCTGTTTTCAGAGCTTTTATTAAAATTCTGTTTCCCAATGGTCTGATACTCATTTAAAAAATCCTCCTTTTTACAGAACTTGTAAAACTTTTTATTTTATTTTTTAGCACTCATCTATTAAGACTGCTAATAAATTACAACATAATAATATAACTTTTTTGTGTAGGTGTCAATAAATTTTTTCAAATTTTTTAAAAAATTTTTATTTTTCATAAAATTTATAAATATTTTTTGAAAATACTATTGACAAAATAAATTTTATAGGGTATTAATATAGTAACAAGGAAGTAACAAAGGTCTAGACGAAAAAAATCCTTGGAGGAGGAGAGTCCCGTGGGAATTTAAATTTTTGAAAAGTAAAAAAATTAATTGAAAAATTAAAAAGCAAAACTTTTCAAGAAAAACCGACCTATACTTTAAAAATAAGTAATTGGTCTGTGAAATCCATAACAATGAGATAAGAGAAGTAATCTGGAAGATTATTTTCTCAAACGAGGCGGATAAGAGACAAATTAATATTGTAGCACTGCTTATTTTAGGAGAATAGTAAATTTATAGTAATTAAAAAAATAAAAAAATTTAATTGAAGTAAGTTCTATTTTGGGAGATAAATAAGAAGTAAGAAGTATAAACTCGTTATTCAAGCCTTTTCATGTATATGAGAGCAAACAGTGAAAAATTATAGACGGCGTGATTTAAAAACTCCGGAAGAGTTTTAATCAGCGGAAGAAATAATAGAAGAAACTGGAAGACAGAAGATTATAATAGAAAAGTATATGGCTTTGGGTAATAAATAAAAATGGGAAAATTCCAAACACAATCAACAAAAAAGAAAGAAGGTGATTCCGCCTGTATAGTATGAGTTAAAGGGTTATCTGTTTGAAACTGAAAATCAACAGATAACCCTTTTAAATTATATATTTTTTAATACTTCTTTTAAAAGTTCGGGAGATGTAAGCTGAATACCGTGTATTCCGCATTTTTCAGCTCCTTCAATATTTGCTTTTACATCATCTATAAACAAGCACTCTTCAGGTTTCAAAGAATATGTTTTTAAAAGAAGTTCATATATTTCCCGTTCAGGTTTTAAAAGTTTGCAGTAACCTGATACAACTTTTCCGTCAAAATTTTTGAAAAAATCCCAGCTGTTATAAATATTTTCAAAAGCAGGATAATGAAAGTTTGACAAAATATAAAGATTGTATTTTCCTTTTAGAGATTTCATAATTTCTATATTTTCTTCAATGGGAGCAAGACAGTCGATAATTTTTCTGTCAAAAAGTTTTTTCACCGCATCTGTGCACTGAGGAAGCTGTGATGAAAAAAGTTTTACAGCTTCATCATACTCAAGAGTTCCTCTGTCCAAATCCTGCCACGGTTTTCCTCCGAAAACAACTTTATAAAAATCTTCTCTGTATTTTTCTTCAATATTTTCCTGTATAAATTTTTCAGGATGAAAAGATATAAGGACATTTCCAAGGTCAAAAATAATATTTTTTATCATAAAACAAACCTCCCTGTAAAATCTTTTGATTTATTATACCTCATTTTTCTGTGAAATTGAAACCAAAATATACATATGATAAAATAAGACTTCCAAAAAACAGATAAAAATATTACAATAACATAGATAATATTATAATACGGGGGAAAACTGCAATGATAAAATTAATAGTATCGGATATGGACGGAACACTTCTTGATGACAATAAAAAACTCCACGACGATTTTTGGGAAGTTTTCGATGAATTAAAAAGAAGAGGTATATATTTTGTTCCTGCCAGCGGAAGACAGTATTTCAATATTTACGAATATTTTAAAAGAATAAAAGAGGGACTTGTAATTCTGGCAGAAAACGGTTCTTTCATAGTGGAAGACGGAAAAGAACTTTACTCAAAATGTCTGGACAGAGAAAATATTTTGGAACTGACAGAAACTATCAGAAAAATCCCGAATGCAAATATTATTTTCTGCGGAAAGAAAAAAGCTTATATTGAAAATGCTTTTCCCGAATTTCTGGCAGAAGTGGAAAAATATTATGCAAAATATGAAATTGTGGAAGATATTACAAAAGTAGATGACGAAGCTTTGAAAATAACAATCTGCGACCTTACGGGAGCTGAAGAAAATTCTTATCCTTATGTAAAAAAATACAGTGAAAATTTTAAAGTAGCCGTTTCCGGTTTTGTGTGGATTGACATTACCAATAAAAATTCCGATAAAGGAACAGGACTTAAAGTTCTTCAGGAAAAACTGGGAATTTCCAAAGATGAAACAATGGTATTCGGAGACTATCTTAACGATTACGAACTTATGCAGCAGGGAGAATACAGTTTTGCCATGGAAAATGCTCACCCTGAATTAAAAAAAATAGCCAAGTTCTGCGGAGGAGACAACAATAACAGCGGTGTTGTGAAAACCATAAAAAAATATGTTCTTGAAAAAATATAAAAAAACTCTTGCACTAAATTGGAAAATAATATAAAATGTGAGTAAACATATATTAAGTATAACAAAATAATTTTTAAATTTTAATAAATTTGGGAGGAAAAATAATGTATTGTTGCGCGGCAATAGGAAAAGATATTTACTGGGTTGGAGTAAATGACAGAAGAACTGAAAGATTTGAAAATTATCTGCCATTACCTTCTGGTGTTGCTTATAACTCATATTTAATCAACGATGAGAAAGTATGTCTTATAGACACAGTTGAAGTAAGACAAAGCGGAACTTTCTTAAACAAAATACAGGCAATTATCGGAGACAAAAAAATCGATTATTTAGTGGTAAACCATATGGAGCCTGACCATTCAGGTTCAATGGAAGAGATTTTAAGAGTTTATCCTGAAATAAAAGTAATCGGAAACGCAAAAACTCTTCAAATGATAAAAGCTTTTTATCCTACATTTCCTGAACACTTGTTCCAAGCTGTTAAAGAAGGAGATATTTTAGAACTTGGAAGCCATAAACTGACATTTGCTATGGTGCCTATGGTACACTGGCCTGAGTCAATGGTTACTTATGATATTACTGAAAAAGTTCTTTTCTCAAACGACGCTTTCGGAAGTTTCGGAACTCTTGACGGAGGAATGTGGGACGACGAAGTAAATTTTGATTTCTACAAAGGAGAAATGAGAAGATACTACTCTAACATCGTAGGAAAATATGGTGTGCAGGTTACAAATGCCATAAAAAAACTTGGAGGACTTGAAATAAAATATATCTGTCCTTCACACGGAATTTTATGGAGAAAAGATGTAAACAGAGTTATAAAATATTATGCTGACTGGGCACAATTTATTCCCGAGAAAAAAGGAGTTGTTATCATGTATGCTTCTATGTACGGAAATACAGAAGTAATGGCAAATATGATAGCAAGAGAACTTTCTCAGCAAGGGCTTAAAGAAATAAAAGTTTATGATGTTTCTAAAACAGATTCTTCATTTATTATGAGTGATATTTGGAAATACAAAGGACTTATTATAGGTTCTTGTGCTCACAACAATGCACTTTATCCAAAAATGCAGCCAATCTTAGACAAACTTCAGAACTATGGACTGAAAAACAGATATGTCGGTGTATTTGGAAACATGATGTGGAGCGGTGGAGGAGTAAGAGGAATATTACATTTCACTGATTCTCTGGGAGGTCTTGAAGTAATAGCAAAACCTATCGAAGCTAAAGGAGCTCCTACACATGAAAATATAGAAGATTTAAAACATCTTGCTCGTGAAATGGCTAAGAGAATACTTGAAGAAGCATAAAATTCTTAAAGAGGCTGTTTAATACAGCCTCCTTTTTTTAAATATTCGGAGGAGATTAATGAAAAAAGGAAAACAAATTAACAAAGAAGCTTTGGTAACAATTATTCTTTATGTATTTTATTTTGTGTGGTGGTATTATTTTGCATACATTTTTAAGGACAGCGAAAATCCGGCAGAATTTAAATATATTCTGGGACTGCCTGAATGGTTTTTCTACTCTTGTGTTCTGGGACTTGTTGTTATAAATATACTTGTTTTTCTGGCAGTAAAAATATTTTTTAAAGATATGGATTTAGATAATCAGGAGGATTAACCGATGCTTACATTGATACCGATAGTTTTATATCTTTTTGCTATGCTTGGAATAGCTTGGAAAGTAAATCAGATAAAACACAGTGAAAATGTTAATTTTACAGAAGAATATTATATAGGAAGCAGAGGAATGGGAGGACTTGTCCTTGCCATGACAATCATTGCAACTTATGTGGGAGCAAGTTCTTTTATAGGAGGACCGGGTGTTGCATACAAACTTGGGCTTGGCTGGGTGCTTCTTGCCTGTATCCAAGTACCCACAGCTTTTCTTACTCTTGGAATACTGGGAAAAAAACTTGCCATTATTTCAAGAAGAATAGGGGGAGTTACAATTATAGATCTTTTAAGAGCAAGATATAAAAGTGATATTGTTGTAATTTTAAGTGCTGTAATGATGCTTATATTTTTTATCGGAATGATAGTTGCTCAGTTTGTGGGAGGAGGAAGACTTTTTGAAAGTGTAACGGGATATCCTTATTATATAGGACTTACAATATTTGCCGCTGTTGTAATTGCTTATACAACATTCGGAGGTTTCAGAGCCGTTGCTCTTACAGATGCTGTTCAGGGAATTGTCATGCTCCTTGCCACAGGTGTTTTGTTTTTCGTAATTCTTAAAAAAGGAAACGGAATGGAAAATATTATGAGAACTCTGGCTGAAACAAATCCACAGCTTCTTACTCCTTCTTCAGGAGGACACATTGCAAAACCTTTTATTCTTTCATTCTGGATGCTTGTGGGAATTGGTATTTTGGGACTTCCTGCCACTGCTGTAAGATGTATGGGATTTAAAAATACAAAAGCAATGCACAAAGCTATGATAATAGGAACATCTGTTGTGGGAATTTTAATGCTTGGAATGCACCTTGTAGGTGTTATGGGAACTGCCGTTGAGCCGGGAATAGATGTGGGAGATAAAATTATCCCAATTCTTGCTCTTAATAATCTTCATCCTGTTTTGGCAGGAATATTTATCGGAGGTCCTTTGGCTGCAATTATGTCAACTGTGGGTTATCTGCTTATTCTTACATCAGCCACAATAGTGAAAGATTTATATCTTCATTATATAGATAAAAATGCTTCCACAGAGAAAATTAAAAAACTTTCTCTTTTAATATCTCTGGGATTTGGACTTTTGGTATTTCTGCTTTCATTAAATCCCCCAGACCTTTTGGTATGGATAAATCTGTTTGCTCTGGGAGGACAGGAAGCCGCTTTCTTCTGCCCTATAATTTTCGGACTTTATTGGAAGAGAGCAAATGCAACCGGAGCCGCTGCTTCTATGATTTTCGGAACAGCCACATATCTTTATTTTGTAATCTGCAAAGTAAACTTTTTCGGAATGCATCATGTAGCTCCTGTAATTTTCCTTACAGTTCTGATATTTATTATAGGTTCTCTTGTGGGAGAAAAAACAGACGACGAAACATTAAAAACTTTCTTTGATATTTAATATTTGAAAAAGAAATTCTCTGAGCAGTTTAGGGAATTTCTTTTTGGTTATAATAAAAAGACAAGGTTTTTGGCAGTCCTTGTCTTTTTGTTCTCTTTATTGTTACTTATTTAGCAATTTAATTATAACATAGATTTTTTATAAAATCAATGATATAATATCATAGTTCTCTCTCTGAACCAAACATCTCAATAAAGGAGGTGAAAAGTGAAGAGATTTGTTTCTTATTTAGCATTGATAACAATTATTTTTTTATTGTTATCTAAAACAACTTACTAGTTTTCGTACATAATTCAATGAGAGGTTTTGGCAGAACCTCCTGTAAATATATTATATCATAGAAGGAGATAAATAAACAATGAGTATAGCAGTATTTTATTATAATCTGCTCACAAAAAGCAGTAAAAAAGGGGGGCTTACCACATGGAAGAGAAAAGTCAGATTTATTTTCAGAACTGTCTGCTGTATCCCCTATTCAATAAACCTTATTAATTTTGTGTACAGCCACAAATATCTTTCAAAAAAAGTTTTTACTTACACATCATTGATAAACAAAATTTACAGACCATATTTATGCAATATGTTCGGCATTAAAAAAAGGCTTTCCTCCGTAAAAGAAAATTATATGTTTATCGACAAATATTTTCCGCAGGAAATTCTGCCCGAATTATATATGCAGGGAACTGTAAAAATCGGAGAAATAACAGGAACAGACGAAGAAAAATTCAGCATTTTTCTATCTTTATATCCTAATTTTGATAAAGAGGGAGATATGGATATAAAAATGGTAAATGGAAAAAATATTTCCATTGCAACCATAACTTTCAGCTTTATAAAAATGAACGGAAAATATACTATGTTTATCGGAGGCATTCAAGGACCTGTAAAAGCCGTTGATAAAAACTGTATTAAAAAAGCTACCAGAAGTATGGCAGGAATTTTTCCAAAAAGAGTACTTATTGAAGCTTTGTATAATATATGCAGCAATATAAAACCTGATTTGGAAAAATTATGTGTGGGAAGCCAAAGACATATCTACATCACAAAAAGATATCTGAAAAAGAAAAAAATTCTGGCAGATTATGACGGATTTTTGGAAACACTGAACGGAGAAAAACTTGCTTCGGGACTGTGGCAACTCCCCGAAAAACTATTAAGAAAAGATATGAATGAAATTCCAAGTAAAAAAAGGTCTGAATACAGAAAAAGATATACTCTGCTTGACAATCTCAACGAGCAGATTTCTGTTCTTTTACACAAGGAGGAAAATAAATAATGGATAATTTTTCATCAATAAAAGAAAAAATAAAGGGAAGCAGAAATATTCTTATCACTTCCCATGTTAATCCCGACGGAGATGCAATTGGATCCGGACTTGCTCTTATGAAAGGAATTGAAAAAATAAATAAAAACTGTACAGTAAGATTTGTGCTTCAAGATAAAACTCCTGACAGAACAAAATTTTTAAAGCTTGAAAAAAGAGCGGAAATTTACAACCCCAATGAAAAATATGATTTTGATTTGGCTGTATGTGTTGACAGTGCCACTCTTGAGAGAACAGGAGCTGTAAAAGAGCTTATTGAAAACAGCGAAAAAATAAATATAGACCACCATATCAGTAACCCCTGTTATGCAGATATAAACTATGTGGAGGATATATCTTCCACAAGTGAAATAGTTTACAAATTTTTAAAATTTACAGAAACAGAGATTGATATAGATATGGCAGAAGCTTTGTATACAGGGCTTGTCAATGATACAGGAAATTTTAAACACAGCAATGCCACAAAAGAAACTTTTCAAATGGCAGGAGATTTGATAAATATCGGTGTGGACAATTCCAAAATTGTGAGAGAATTTCTTAATACAAAAAGTATGGCTGCCATAAAACTTCTTGGACAGGCTATGTATGAAATGAAATTCAATGAAGAGAAAAAGCTTGTATATTTTTTCCTTTCCAATGAAGATATGAAAAAAGTCAACGGAAGAAAAGAGGATACGGAAGAAATAGTCGAAACTCTTGTATCTTATGAAAAAGCTGAAGTTTCTTTGTTTTTAAGAGAAGATACTCCGGGAATTATAAAAGGAAGTATGAGAAGCAAATATGATGTAAATGTCAATGAAATAGCAGCAATCTTCGGAGGCGGAGGACACATAAAAGCTTCCGGATTTACAAGCTCTCTTCCTTACGAAGAAATAGTAGAAAAAGTGTTGGAAAAATTATAATTTTTCCAACTTTTTTTATTCAGTAAAATATTTTCTTCTTTAATAATTTCAATTTTTTTATAAAAACAACAAACTTCTGAATATATTCTTTTCAATAATCGTTAAAATAAACCAAAAAACATACACAATAACTATAAATTATTTTTTTACAGTTCTTCCCTTTTTTTACTTTTATTATATTTAAAAATAATATA
>UQXM01000033.1 GCA_900545035.1 uncultured Fusobacterium sp.
CATTTATGCTTCCCTCTTTTTTTGTCTCTTTAAAAATATATTTCATTTTTAATTTTGTTCCTAACACTCTTTCCACAACATCTTGAAAAACACTGTTATAATATTCTGTTTCCATCTGTTCTTTTGCAAAAAGATTTGAATTAAATCTTATATATAAAATATTGTCTTCCAATTTTACAGGAACGGCATCCATAAGAAATGCAGAAAAAGTCATTTTTTCATTTCTTGCGGCTCTCACTATTTCCTGCCATTTTTTCTGTATATCATCAAGAGATATCATAATCTGAATATGTTCATCTGTATGATGAGTTTCCTCTTTATGAGAAATATTTTCTTTCACAGGAACTTCTTTATATACAATTTGCTTTTCAACAACCACTTCTTTTTCGGCTGTTTTTATAAGACTGTTCAATACTACATATCCAAGAAGTCTTTTATCTTCTTCGTATTTGAACTTGCTCAAAGAATCGTATATACTGCCTATGATTTTCAGTCCCTCTTCCGCTTTAAATTCACCATCAAGAACAAGATTTTTTACATATTTTCCAAAATCTTTGAAAAATTTTTCTATATCCAAAGATTCCATCCAAAGTTTATCTAAGAAAGCTGTTCCCTCTGATACTCTGTTCTCTCTGATTATTCCCAAAAATTCTTTAAGAAGAGTTTTTGAAGTTACACCAATAACTTTGCTGCATTTTTCTTCATCAATTTTTTCTCCCAAATATGTAATTATTACTCTTTCAAGAATTGAAATAGCATCTCTCATACTTCCTCCGGAACTTTCATATATAAGTCCCAGACTTCCCTCATCAATCTCAACATTTTCTCCCTGACATATTTCAGAAAGTTTCCCACTGACTTCTTTATAGGTCAAAGCCTGAAAATCATATCTTTGGCATCTGGAAATAATTGTGGGAAGAATTTTGTCAGGTTCTGTTGTTGCCAAAATAAATATTACATGTTCAGGAGGTTCTTCCAATGTTTTCAAAAGAGCATTAAAAGCTTCTTTTGTCAGCATATGAACCTCATCAATTATATATATTTTTTTTCTTCCTTTTGAAGGCTGGTAATTTATTTTGTCTTTCAATTCTCTTATCTCATCAATCCCTCTGTTTGAAGCAGCATCAATTTCAATGAGATCTATAAAATTCCCGTTATCTATCTCTTTACAATTTTCACACTCATTACAGGGAGTGCTGCTTATCCCATTTTTCAGACAGTTAACACCCTTGGCAATAAGTCTTGCACTGGTAGTTTTTCCCACTCCTCTCGGTCCACTGAAAAGATAAGCATGAGAAATTCTGTCATTATCCAAAGAATTTTTAAGAGTTCTTACGATTTCACTCTCTCCTGCTATTTCACAGAAATCCTTTGGTCTGTATTTTCTATAAAGTGTTATATGCATATGTTATTCCTACCCCAATCCGTAGTGAGCCATTTTAGCTCTAAGTGTATTACGAGTTATTCCCAGCAGTTCTGCTGTTTCTATTTTTTTACCGTTTGTTCTTTCTATCATTTGTCTTAAAATTTCTCTTTCAACCTGATTCATTATTGTATTATAATATGAACCTTTTTTATTTGTTTTTTCACAGTTTGTAAGTTCTTCTTGTACCCATTCTGCAAGTATCCATGTATTTGACGGATCAGGTCTTTTATTTTTTACTCCTCCGATTGCTTTTGGCAGATCTTCCACAAGAATTGAGGAACCTCTGCACAAAGCAACAGCTGATTTGATTGTATTTTTAAGTTCACTGATATTTCCCGGCCATTCGTATCTCAACATTTTTTTCATTGCAGGTTTGCTGAAACCTTTTACTGTTTTTCCTAAATCTCTGTTACACTCTTTTAAATATTTATCAATAATAAAAGGAATATCATCTTTTCTGTCGCTCAAAGACGGAATTTCTATTTCTAAAACTCTCAGTTGGTCATTAAGTTCTTCTATAAATTTTCCTTCCTGAACATTTTTCTCAAGATTGGCACTTGTCGTTGCAATTATTCTCATATCTGTTTTTATGGGATCTGCTCCTCCAAGTCTGAAAAATTCTCCTTCCTGAAGAAAATATAAAATTTTTGACTGAACATCAAGGCTAAGTGCTTCTATATTCCCCAAATGAAGTGTTCCCCCATTGGCTTTTTCAAGTTCCCCAGCCTGCGAAAATACCGCCCCTTCAAAAGCTCCTTTCTCATATCCGAAAAGTCTTCTTTCAAGCAGCTGCTGTGGAAAAGACATACAGTTTATTGATATAAACGGCTTTTTGGAACTATCTCCAAACTGATGTATTGCAAGGGCAACACTTGTTTTTCCTGTTCCTTTTTGTCCCATTACAAGAACAGGCATTCTGCTTGAAGCCATTTGCCCTATTTTTTTATAAACTTCTATAATTTCTTTTGTCTGACCGATAAGTTTATCTCCGATATTTTTTGTTTTTTCAACTCTTTCTGCCATAAGTTTATGATCTTTTACAGCTTTTTCGGCTATTTTTATTATATCCATAGTTTCAGCAGGTTTTAAGATATAATCATATGCTCCGGCTTTAATGCTTCCTGCCACAACTTTTATATCTGCACTTTGTCCAAGAACAAGTATTACAGATTTTTTCTGAAATTCTTCAATTTTTTTAATAAGATTAATAAGTGTTTCAACCGGAAGATTTTTCTCTTCCACAAAAATGCAGTCATATCTTTTTTCTTTTATTTTTTCAATAAATTCACTTACACTCTCCACATTAATAACTTCATTTTCATCATTACGCTCCAGTTCTTCTTTCAAATCCCTTTCTATTCTAAATCCTAAAAAAGTCATTTGATTCCCCCTTTTTTAATTTTAGTTTCCCTTTAGTTTAAATGTATAATCAAGAATTACTCTTCCTTTTATACTTAAACCATGTTTGCTGAGATAAATTTTCCATGTCCGCCCAATAGCTTCAATAGCTGTATTGATTTCAGGAACTCCGCTTCCTTTATCAATAATCAAATTTATTACTTCTCCCTTTTCATTTACATCAAGCTTTACTCTTACACTTCCCTGAAGTCCTCTTAATTGTGCCGACTCCGGATATTTTGGCTCTTGGTTTGCACTGTCCCATCTTGCAATGATGTCTCCGTCAGCAACACCAAGCTTATATCCGCTCGGAAGTCCTTCAACTTTACCTTCATCTACCTGTATACTTTCAAAAGCAATATTTTCATCTTTTTCTATTGTGATACTGTCACTTTCCAAATCTTTTTTTTCTTTATCCAAAGCCAAAGAATCGTTGAAATCCACTTTTTCAAGTTTCATTCCCATTTTATCTTCTCTTTCAAACTTTATCTCCTTTTTTACAGCAGGAACTGCATTTTCTGTAAAATCACTTTTTTTTCTACTGTTTGGATTTACTGTACTCATAACATTCATTACAGGAGATTTTATCGTTTTGGAAACTGATTCCAGACTAAGACTTTTTTGCTTTTTCACTTCCTCTTTTTTAGGTACGGGAATTTCTTTTTTCTTTTCTTCCCTGTCTTTTTTTTCTGCCTGTTTTTTTACAGATACTGTTTTCTTTTTCTCTTTTGAAGAAGTTTTTTCTTTCTCCAAAGCCACAAGACCTACTTTTAATTTTTTATCTTTTACATCTTCAATCTTATATTCCGGCATAAGAAGAACAATTAATATATTTAAAACAAGTGCCAGAGAAAAAGAGAGTTTGTCCCTTTTGGTTATCATAATACATCACTCCTATTTCTCAAGCATAGTATCAATATCAAGTTCTGATGCTCCCGCTTCTTTTGATATAGTCATAACCTCAACTATAAATCCGTAGTCAAGAGTTTTATCTCCGCTTATTACAACATTTTTTTCTTCCGATTTGTTAAGTTTGTCTGACAATACTCTTTTCAAATCAGCTTTTGCAACTTTTACACTTTTTCTTTCTTTCCCATCTTGATATTTTACATAAATATTTTTACTGTTTGTAATATTTACCTGTATATCTTTTACCGTCTTTATTTCTCTGATTGTTGATTGAGGCAGATCTATTTTTATTCCACTGTCTACATCTTCAAAAGTTGTCGCTACAAGAAAGAAAATCAGAAGCAGGAACACTACATCTATAAGAGGAGTCATCTCAAGAACAATACTGCTGTTGTTTCTTCTTTTTAATCTCTGCAGTTTCATCTTTCTTACCTCCTAAAATAGTTAATAACCTCTGTGCTTCCTTTTTCCATATCTGTTATAATATTATCAATTTTTTTATTGAAATAATTATAGATTATAAGAGCCGGAATTGCCACAAAAAGTCCTCCTGCTGTTGTGAAAAGTGCTTCGGAAATTCCTCCTGCAAGAACAGAAGCATCTCCTGTTCCATGAATTGCCACAGCCTGAAAGGCTTTTATCATTCCTGTTACAGTCCCAAGCAGTCCTATAAGAGGTGTTGCATGAGCTACTACTGCCAGAAGCCACATATTTTTTTCAAGAAGAGGAATTTGTGAAAGTGCTGCCTCTCTTCCTTTTTCCTCAAGAGTAACAATATTTGTTGTATTCGTTTTGTTCCAAAAACTTAATATTTCTTTCAACACAAGCCCTGTTGAAGATTTTGATGTTGAAAGATAACCTATCGCTCCTTTGATATCATCCTCTTCAATATATTTTCTAAGCTTTGGTCTTATATCTATAAAACTGTTTTTTTCTCTTGAAGCAAAATATAAAGCTCTTTCTATAATAACTCCTGTTCCAAGTATTGACATCAGAAGTATAAAATACATTAAAAATCCGCCACGCTCTAACCAGTACATTCTGTAAAACCTCCTATAAAGCAATAGCTATTGCAGCTACTCCAAGTATACCTAAAATATATTTCCAAATTGAACTTTCTTTTTCAACATCTCCTGCAAGCTCTTTTTTAAGTTCGTCATCACTGTTTTTTACTTCAAGAGTTTCCTGACCCTCTTTAATTTTTCTGCTTGAAGTTCTAAGCTCGCTTGCATCAATCTCTTTCTGCTCAAGTTCTGTTTTTTTATCTGCCACTTCTCTTGTTTCTATTGTTTCTTTATTTATTCCTGTTACTTGTTTGTCTATCACTACATTTTCTGCACCAAGTATTGATATACTTCCTAAAATCATAAAAGCTAAAATTAATTTTTTCATTTCTGCTGTTCCTCCTTTGGTTTTTCTTCCTGCATAAATTCATCATATTTCGCAGCTGTATCTTTATTTAATTTTTGCAGTTCTTTATAATATTTTTCAGCTTCCGCTTTTTTGTTTTCTTTCAGAGAAAGATAAAGCATTTTTTCTGTAAGATATTCTCTATACTCAAAAGCTTTTTTATTTTCAATAAGTTCCTTGTAAGCAGTTTCTGCTTTTACAATCTCTCCTTCAGCTTCATAAACTTCTGCCAGTTTTACTTGAGCAGGAAGAGCATATATACTGTCAGGATATAAGACAAATACTTTTGATAATTCAACTTCCGCCTTATTATTTTCACCTTTTATTGCATATATATTTCCCATTTGAAAAACTGCTAAATCTTTATATTGCGAACTTTCCATATCTCTTATAGCTTTGTAGTTTTTTTCGGCTTCATCATATTTTCCCTCATTAAAACTATCGTTTCCAAGATTTGCCAATGCATAATCTTTATATTTTTCATTTTCAAGAAGAATTTTTTCTTCTGCCTGTGCTTCTTCCTTCATATTCTTTTCCCTGTAAGCCAAAGATTTATAGTAACTTTTTTTATATTTATCAGAGAATTTTTCTATCCATTGACTTTTTGCTTCTATATTTTCTGTTTTATCATACAGCTCAACAATTTTTTCAACTGTTTGGTCTTTTTCTGCCTGTACTTCTGATTGACTGAAAAGACTTTCATATTCCTGCACAGCTTTTTCTGTTTCTCCTGCTGCTGTAAGAAAATTTCCTCTTACAGATAAAATATTTCTTATATATGCTGATTTTGGAAATTCTTTCAGAAAAGCTTCACTGTTTTTCAAATACTCATCTTTATTATTAAGATTTAAATCAGAATTAAGCTCCCAATATTTTGCATCTTCTTCATATCTTTTTCCCTCTTGTGTACTATATACAAGTTTATAAGCTTCTTTTGCTTTTTGATAATCTTTTTCTGCAAAATAACTGTCAGCTGTCTGAAATCTTGCATATCCTCTGTATTCAGGCACTGCTTCCAATTTATTAAAATATTCTCTGGCTTTTGCAAAGTTTCCTGTTCTGTAATAACTTAGTCCTATCCTGTCCACAATATCATCCAGTCCGTAAATATATGTGCTTCCCAGATATTTTTCTCCCTCTGATATTACAAGGTCATATTTTTCCCAAAGAAAATTATTTTTTATAATATTATAAGAAATTTTCTCCTGAAGTTCTTTGCTTATTCCCTCTCTGCCGTTAAGTGATGAAAGAAAACTGTCAGCTTTTGCATATTCTCCGATACCCATATAAGCAATACCCTTTAAATATAAACTGTCATTTGTCTCATCCATCATATTCAGATACTCTATAACCTCTGTATATTTTTTTTCATTTACAAGAAGATTTACCAGATTTTTTCCGATTTCCAAATCTTTTCCTGTTTTCATATAATCTTTATAAATCTCTTCAGCTTTTTTTTCATTACCGTTTCTGTAATAATAATTTCCCACAGCAAGATAAATTTCTTTTTTATATCCCATATCCTGTGAAAAATCTGTTTTATATTTTGCAAAAAGCGTATCTATATTTTTTTCTGTATTTTGTGTCTGAGGAATTTTAGTTTCCAAAACTATTACTCTGTAAAGATTATCTGCTGTAGGGTAATCTTTATAAAGTGTTTTATAATAATCATATGATTTTTTATAATCTCCCATTTCATAATATGAATTTGCAAAAATCACACTCAAATCAGTGTGTCTTTTACTGTCTGTTTCATACTCAGGAAGATATTTCTCATATTCAACAACTTTTTTGTAATCTTTTATATTATAACTGCTCACCGCTATATAATATCTGCTGTCTGCAAGATATTTTTCTGTTTTTATTTTACTGTATTCACTTACAGCCTTTTTATAATCTTCAAGTTTATAAAGAGCATAAGCATAAGTATATCTCACACTGTCAGGTTTTTTATCTCCGTAAACATCGTAAAAACTTAATGCTCTCTTATATTCCTCTTTAGCAAGAAAATAATCTGCCAAAACTCTTGCTCCTGATTTTTTGTCTTCTGGATTTTCTATTGAAGAATACAGTGAAAGAGCTTTGTCTGTTTCTCCTTTATTTACATATATCTCTATAAGAGTGATTTTTCCTTTTCTGCTGTAATTATTTCTTGGATATTCAGCCAGTCCCTTTTCAAGATACTCAGCTGCTTTTTCAGAATTATTCAATTTATAATATGATGAACCATAAAGATATGTCATCAAAGGAATATCTTTTGAAATACTTGGAATATTACTGTAAAAATCAAGATATTTCAAAGCATCTCCATATTGCCCTTCGTTATATAATCCCATTGCCGCATAAAGAACAGCAGCTTCATAATGAGCCCCGTTGAGTTTTGCTGTTTTTAAAAATTCATTCAGAGCATCACTGTTTTTCCCGTTATTTAAAAGAAGAACTCCGCTTTCATAAAGAGTTTTTTCATAAATTTCGCTGTTATTTTTTAAATTTTCTGCATAAAAATCTGCTTTTTCTTTGTTTCCGTAATACATATTTATTCTGTATAAATAAGTTTCAGCTTCAGTTTTTTCATTTTTTTTCAGCTTATAATCCCTTAAAAGAATTTCAAAATACTCTTGAGATTTTTTATAATCTTTTTGCATAAAATGAACTTTTGCCATTTTTTCACATATACTTTTATTGTATTTTGAATCAGGGTAATCACTTATAAATTTTTCTGACTGGGACAAAGCCATATCATATCTTCCTTGTCTGTAAAGCTCGTTTAAAAAAGCTATATCCTCTTTCATGTTTCCATAAGCAAGGTTAGCACTCATAACAATCAATGCCGCACATAATAATTTTCTGCCGTTCAACATTACCCTCCCTGCTCAATTTTCTCATCTGATTTTTTTAATTTTTTTATAATATTTTCTATCTCTTCCACATTTAAATCTGTGTTTATACATGGAGAATTTATTATTTTGTTGTATACTCCATAAACATTCATAGGAAAAGTATCAAAAATTCCTGATATCAAATCTCTTTTACACGCTGATGCAATAATAATTTCAGGCTTTTTTTCTTTTATAAAAAGTCTGGCAAGAGTTCCCCCAGTTGCCACTTTTATTTCCAAACCATATTTTTCTTTCAGCTCAAGAATATTTTGTATTTTACATTTCCCGCATTTTTTACAGTTTTCTATTTCAGAAGTTATTCTGAAAGGACAACTGTAATTCTGTATACAATGAGGAAGCAAAAGAGCTATACTTTTAGGAATTTTATTTTCAAAATTTTTTAAAACTCTTTTATTGTTATATTCCAAAAATCTGTCTGCTGCAGAATTTTTTTTAAGCTGGTCGTCTATAAGTTTTTCCTCTATAAGATAAGCAAGATAATAAAAATTATACAAAATCTTCTCTGGTAAAAAATTGCTCATTATTTATACCTCTTTAGATTTATTATTGCACAATTATTATATCATATTTATATTTTGATTTCAAACTGTGAATAATGTAATTTAAGAAAAAAAGCCGGTTTTAAAACCGACTTTTATAATAAATATTTTTTAAAAATCTTTCAGTGCTAAAGGCATAACCACATAAATATAATTTTCATTATCCACACTCGCAATTCTTACAGAACTGCTTGATTCTTTCAGCTCCACTATAATATCACTTTCTTTTTCAAAATTCTGTAAAAATTCTATTAAAAATTTTACATTCAAAGAAATTTTTAATGGTTCGCCTGTATAATTTATTGCCAAATCCTCTTTAATTTTTGCAATACTGCTTACTCCTCTTACCATCATATTATTTTCTGAAAATTCAAAGACAGCACCAAATTTTGAATCTGTATTTGCTCTAACAAATATCTGTATTCTTCTTAAAACTTTCATAAGCTCATCGCTTTTCACAAGCATTTTCTTATTATACTGAGCTGTTCCAAGAATACCTCCATAATTAGGGAAAGGAAGTTCTATTGTTCTGCTCACTATTTCTGTATTATCGGAAATAAAATATATTTGATTTTCTCTCATAGAAATTTCTATATCTTTCAAATCTTCACTTTTTAAAAGTTTTGTTATGGCTTCTACTGTATTAAGCGGAATGCTCACCTGAATATTGCTGTCGCTTTCCACTTCTTTCATAAGATAAGTCAAACGATATGTATCTGTTGAAACAAATCTTGCCACCCCATCTTGCATATCAAGTCTAATACAGTTTATTGAAAGATTATCTGCTGTACCGGAAGCTGAAAATTTTACTTTCTCAAATATCTCCAAAAGTTCTCTGCTTGGAACAATAAAACACCTGTTTCTGCTTCCGTTTTCTTTATTGGCAAGCATTGGAAACTCATCTGCATTCATCAAAGCAAATTCAGAAGATGAATCACTTGTTTCTATTACAAGAACTGAATCTGTTTCTTTCAGCATGATAATATCATCAGAAAGTTCTTTTACATATTCATCTATCAGCTGCGGCTGAAATACTATTTTCCCTTGCTCCAACACTTCACATTCCATTTCCGATGTAATAGTAAGCTCTAAATTTGTCCCGCAGAAAAACAGATTATCTCCTTTTGTTTCCAAATACACACATGAGATAATAGGTTTTATTTTATTTTCTGTAACTGCTTTTTCCACAGTTCTTAATTTTTTTAGGAATTCTCCCCTGTTTACTTTTACAATCATGTAAAACTCCTCCCGATTATTTAACATATAAACTGTTGTTTAATTCTTTATCATATTTTTTTCTTAATTTTGCCAAAGTTTTTTTCTCTATCTGTCTTACTCTTTCCCTAGTAATATTAAACGCTTCTCCCACCTGTTCAAGAGTGTGAATATCATATCCGCTCAGACCATATCTTCTCAAGAGGATATCTCTTTCTCTCTCTTCCAGATTATCAAGTATTTCATATATTTTTTTCTTACTTATTTCATTTATTATATCATTTTCAAAATTTTCAGAATCTTCGTTTAAAATGGTATCTTCAAGATATATATTATCTCCCACAGAAGAGTTAAGAGAAATTATTTCTTGAAACTCTACCATTATATTGGCAACTTTTTCAGGAGAAAGTTTTAACTTTTCGGCAATAACTTCATTTGAAGGATAATCTCCTGTATTCATCAGCTCCTCAACTATAACTTTATTAATTTTATTTAAAAGATCATATTTATATGAGGGTATTCTTATTTCTCTTCCTTTGCTCATTACTGCTTTTGTAATTGACTGCTTTATCCACCACACCGCATATGTGGAAAATCTGAAACCTTTATTAATATCAAATTTATCAATAGCACGAATAAGCCCAAAATTTCCCTCACTTATAAGGTCAATAAGAGTCATACCTTTGTTCATATAGTTTTTTGCTACACTTATTACTAATCTTAAATTGCACAGAATAAGTTTGTTTTTAGCTTCCAAATCTCCTTCTTTTACTTTTATCAGAAGCTTTTCTTCCTCTTCTCTATCTAAAATCTCATATTTTTTTATATCATCCAAGTAAAGTGAAACAAGATCTTTTTCTTCCATAATGTATAACCTCACCTTGTGTTTTTATAATTTTAAAATAGATTTAGAACTCCTCTTTAAGATCACGGGACATTAATTTTTTTACCATCATTTCTGCTGTTTCATTTTCATAAAGAACTCTGTAAACTGCTTCCACTATCGGCATATTCACACCAAGTTCCTGTGCTTTTGTATAAACAGCTTTAACAGTAGGCACTCCTTCCGCTACCATTACCATTTCATCCAAAATCTGCTGAAGTTTAAAACCTTTTCCAAGTTTTTCTCCAACAAATCTGTTTCTGCTGTGTTTACTTGCACAAGTAACAATAAGATCTCCTATTCCGCTCAAACCGTAAAAAGTTTTAGGGTCTGCTCCGCATTTTTCTCCAAATCTTATCATTTCTGCTACACCTCTTGTTATAAGAGCAGCTTTCGTATTATCTCCAAATCCCATTCCATCAGAAATTCCTGCTCCAAGTGCTAGGCAGTTTTTAACAGCTCCTCCAAGCTCTACTCCTACAATATCCTCATTTACATACACTCTGAAGTTTTCGGAATTAAATATTTCCTGAACAGCTCTTGCTTTCTCAATTTTTCCTGCTGCAACAATAGTTGTTGGAATTCCTTTACACACCTCTTCAGCATGAGTAGGTCCTGAAAGAACAACTATATTATTGTGATATTTTCCAAGTATCTCATCTTTTATCACTTCTGAAAGTCTAAGACCAGAACTTATTTCAATTCCTTTTCCTGTATTTACTATTAAAAGATCACTTCTCATCTGTGGAGAAAATCTTGCAACTACACCTCTCAAAACCTGTGATGGTATTGAAAATACCACAGCTTTTGCATCTTTTAACAAATCAGTATCATTATTTGTAACATGAAGATTATCAGGAAATTTTACTCCCGGAAGAAGTTTTGAATTTTCTCTTTCTCTTTCCATTTTTTCTGCAAGTTCTTTGTTGTATTCCCACATATATACATCAAAGCATCCTTTATTTGCCAAAACCAGCGCCAGTGCCGTTCCCCAGCTCCCTGCACCCACAACAACTATTTTATCCATATTATCCTATCCTTTCTTTCCAAAAACTATTTTTGATTCTGTTCCATTAAGCAGTCTTGATATATTACTTTTATGTTTATAAATCACAAAAATTCCTATTATAAAAGTCAATATTATCAAAGTTGTTTTATCAACACCTTCTTTCACAGGAAGAAGAATTGTCATAACAGGAAGAATAATTGCTCCTGTTATTGAAGCCAATGATACATATCTTGTAAAGAATACTACCACTGCAAAAGCAAAAAATGTTACAAGAACAGCTTTCGGAGCTAAAAATAAAAATACTCCCAAACTTGTTGCAACACCTTTTCCTCCTTTAAATTTCAAAAAGCATGACATTGAATGTGCCACAACGGCAATCAATCCTATTACAACGATATATTTATCTGATATATCAAATTGACTTGCCAGATACAAAGGAAAATATCCTTTTAAAGCATCTAAAATTAAAGTTGCTACTCCACATTTTGCTCCTAAAGTTCTATAAGCATTTGTTGCTCCAGAATTTTTACTTCCTACTGTTCTTATATCTATTCCTTTAACCATTTTTCCAATCCACACTCCGCTGGGAATTGACCCGCAGAAATATGCAATCAATGATAAAAGTATGTATTTACTCATATGTCCCCCTTAATACTTATTTCCTCATTTACTTTTTATCTTCAAACTCCATAAAAAAGGCATTTCAATAAATATATTATATCATTTAAAGAAAAAAAAATAAACTTTTATTATTTTATAACTCTTCTGCTTTATAAAATACATATTTCTCTAATAATAACTGTAGTCTGTTCTTTATCGCAAGTATATTATATCATACTGAAAAATATTGTAAAATAAAAACGATGCAAAACAATTACATCGTTTTTCAAAAATTTCATTAACTATTTTGTGGCATAAAAATAATAAAAAATATTTATTTTATAAGTCTGAACTTACCTATAACCTCTATATGCGAAGTTTGAGGAAACATATCTACAGGCTGTATTTTTTCAAGTTTATAGCCATGTTCAATAAGAATTTTACTGTCCCTTGCAAAAGTTGACGGATTACACGAGATATATACAATTTCTTCTATATTGTGTCCTGCCAGTTTTATGAGACTGTTCCCCTCTATCCCTTTTCTGGGCGGGTCAAATATTACAGCATCTACTTTTTTTCCTGCCTCTATCAAATTAAGAAGTTCTTTGTTCACATCTCCTGTGATAAATTCCATATTTTTAATTCCATTTTCTTCAGCAGTTTTTATTCCATCTTTCACTGCTGATTTCACAATTTCAATAGAGTATACTTTTTCAGCATTTTTGGAAAGTATCATCCCAATAGTTCCTGTTCCTGAAAAAGCATCAGCTATATATTTATCTTTTATATTATCAAAAAAACTTATTCCAATATTATAAAGTTTTCTTGTCTGATTTATATTTATTTGAAAAAATGAATCTGGAGAGATATTAAAATTAATATCATTTATACTTTCTCTTAAATATTTATCTCCGAAAAGATGAATATTTATTTTTCCCAAAGCCACATTTGTAATATCACTGTTTAAAGATACATAAACCGATTTTATCTCTTTCATATTCTCATATGCATTTTTTAAAAATTGTTCAATTTCTTTGGGAACTTTTTTAGAATTTATAATAAGAACAAGCATCGCTTCGTTTTTCAAATTTGTTCTTACCATAATATGTCTAAGCAGACCTTTATGTTTTTTTTCATCATATACAGAAATTTTGGTCATATCAAGCATTTTTTTTACATTATTTATAATTTTATTTGCAAGATTTGAACTCAACATATTTTCTTTCACTTCAAAAACTTCGTGAGATTTTCTTTTAAACATTCCTGTAATTATCTTTCCATTTTTATCCACAGCAAAAGGTTCAATAACTTTATTCCTATAGTTTTGTCTGTCCTCTTCATCTGCACCTATTATATTTTCAACAGGAACATCTTTGACACCTCCGATTTTTTCCATTACATCTTTTACCAATTCTGTCTTATATTTCAACTGGGAATCATAATTAAGCATTCCAAAATCACGTCCCTCGCTAAAGTTGGGGACACATTCGATGATCTTACTCCAATTCA
>UQXM01000034.1 GCA_900545035.1 uncultured Fusobacterium sp.
CCTCCCGCAGCACTGAATCCGATAATAAATCCTCCTGCTAGAGCCATACTTTCAGTTCTTATCATAAACATTCCTGCTAAAGTAATAAGAGAGATAAGCGGGTAAATAAATAAAAATCTTACAGGCTTAATAAGTTTTTTTACAAGAAAAGCTGTGATAATTACTGCAAGTATTGAACCCATAGCATAGTTTGATTGTATTCTTCCTGCTGCCGACTCAGAAAGTCCTACAATATCAGTTCCGAAAGCTTTATTGATGTTAAGAAAAATTTGGAAAGTTGCTGTTGAAGTATAACCAATTATTATAAGAGCTACTCCCTCAATAAAGAAATTCGATTTGATGGTTTCTTTTGTTTCTTCACTGCTGCTTTCAGATTTCTTTGCCCCATTTTGTTCAGGGAAAGGAAGTTTTAACAAAAATAGTCCGTTTATAATCAATAATATAATACAGAAAATAAATGAGTATCCAAAGTACAAATTATTTCCTGCTAAAAATCCTACCATCATCGGAAGCAGAAATTGTCCTATTGAAATAAAAAGTTTTGTAAGAATACTTGCAAAACCGGTAGAATTTACCAAAATTTCCATTGCTGCAGGAATACATCCTGAATCAAGGAAAGAGTTTGCTATCCCCGCAAGAAGAGCAACGAAAAATGCAATTTTGGAATTTGGAGTAATAAATATAAGTCCAAAGAAAAGAGCATAAAATACCATTCCGATTATAATGGTTATTCTTCTTCCCACTTTATCCGATATGACCCCTGAAAAAGGAAGAGCAATAAATCTTCCTATTCCAAGAGCGGATATAACATATAGCACAGCAGCATGATTTGTATTCCAAAGTGCTTGGAAAGATTTAGTATTCTGTGCCAGTATTGAAGCACCTATACCATGTATAAAAAAGTTTATGTAGATACAAAAAACGGTTACATATAAAATATTGAATTTTTTTTCTTTATTAATCATATCTTTTATCACCGATTAATATTTAATATCCAAAATTTCTTTCATATAATCAATAGGCATATCTTTTCCTGTCCACATTTTAAAAGCTGCAGCCCCTTGGAAAAGCATCATTCCAAGTCCGTTCATTGTTCTGCATCCTGCTGATTTTGCAAGTTTTAAAAGAGCAGTTTCTCTTGGTGCATATACAATATCAAGAACTACAAGTTCCGGTCTGAAAAAACTTGTGTCAGGAATATATGTTATTCCTTCAAGAGGTTTCATTCCAACACCTGTTGCATTTATCAGAAGAACACTTGAAGCTATCTCTTCTTTTAATTTATTTAAATCATCTAAATCATAAAGTGAAACTTTGCAGTTTGTTTTAGAATTTAATTTCTCAACTGTTTTTTCTGCATTTTCAAAAAATTTATCTTTTTTATTGAAAATAGCTATTTCTGCTACTCCATCTAAAGCTGCCTGTACTTGAATGGCTGTTGCAGCTCCTCCGGCTCCCACAATTGTGATTTTTTTACCGATAATGTCTACTCCTGCATCTTTTAAAGCACTCATACATCCTATTCCGTCTGTGATATGTCCTGTTAAAACTCCGTTATCGTTTACGATTGTGTTTACTGCTCCGCAAAGTTCAGCGGCAGGAGATAATTTATCAAGATATTTATGAACTACTGTTTTGTTAGGCATTGAAACATTGCTTCCACGAACTTTCATTGCTCTGAAACCTTTTATTGTATCTTCAAGTTCTTCTGTTCCTACTTCAAAAGCTAAGTAAGCATAATCAAGTCCCAATTTTGCAAATGCTTCATTGTGCATTGTAGGTGAGCTTGAGTGTCTGATTGGTGTTGCTATAAGTCCTATTAATTCTGTATGTCCTGTAATTCTTTCTGCCATTTTGTTTTGTCCTCCAAAAATAGATAATTTATTTTTTTTAATTTTTTATTTTGCTGTGTGTAAAACATTAAGTATTGATGTTAAATTTTCAACATCAACTTGTCCCGGTGCAGAAGCTTTTCCAGCCGCTCCGAAAGTAAGTGCAGACCCAAAAGTTTCTCCGGCAATACGGCTTATTACTCCAAGTCCTCCCATTGACATTGTTATAATAGGTGTTTCTGCATATTTTGTAACCATATCGTTTGTTGCACAAAGAAGTTTTAAAACATCTCCTGCTGATTTAGGCATTACTGCAATTTTTGGTAGATCTGCGTTCAGTTCCTGCATTTTGCAAAGTCTTCTTACTATCTCTTCTCTTTCAGGTGTTTTATTAAAATCGTGGTTTGACATAACGATTTTAACTCCTGCTGAATGAACTTTTTCTACTATTTCTGTTACTGTTTCGTCTCCTGTAAAAAGTTCAACATCTATAAGGTCAACAAGTCCTGTTTTAGCAATTTCGATATTTAAAGTTTTGTAATATTCAACTGAAACCTCTTTTTCTCCCCCTTCTTTAAGACTTCTGAAAGTAAAAAGTAAAGGAATATCTTTTAAAATTTCTCTTAATGATTTTATTAAATCTTTTACATTTTCAAGATTTTCCACATCATTGAAGTGGTCAATTCTTATTTCCACAAGGTCAAGATTTATTTCACAAAGTGCTTCAGCCGATTTTAAAAATTCTTCTTTTGTTTTTGCTACCAATGGTACACAAATTTTTGGGATACCTTCTCCCAGTCTGATGTTTCTTACCTCTACAACATTTTGCATAATTTACCTCACAATTTTTTAATTATATAAATTCAGTTTTCAAGAAATTTCTTTTTAACTTTGTTACAAGTATATTATAAAATTATAAAAAAAATAAATCTAATACTATTTTTTTTGAAATTAATAGTTTTTTTCTATCAAATTATGGTATAATTTTTTAAAAACATATATTATATTCAAATTTGACATATGGAGGAACAGATTTATGAATCTTAACCAGCTTTATTATTTTAAAACAATAGCTGAACTTGAACATTTCAGATTGACAGCAGAAAAACTCAATGTTGCACAACCAAGTCTCAGTGCTTCTATGGCAAATCTTGAGGCTGAACTTTCCGCTACTCTTTTTGAAAAACAAGGAAGAAATATTAAACTTACAAAAGAGGGGAAAATTTTTTTGGAATATGTAAATAAGTCCCTTTCTGTTTTGGAAGAGGGAATTGAAAAATTAAAAGAAATTAATAAAGCAAACATAAATCTGGCATATGTATTTCCTCTTTCAGGAGAATATATTCCCAAAATCATCAAAGATTTTTTAGACAAAAATAAAAATTCAGATATATCTTTTGCTTTGAAACAAGATTTTACATCAGAAATAATAAGCGGATTAAAAAGCGGGAAATACGATATAGGATTTTGTTCTATAGACGAAAAAGAAAAAAATATTGTTTTTGAACCTGTGATTGAGCAAAAAATTGTGGTAATTGTTCCAAAAGACCATATTTTAGCAAAGAAAAAAGAAATTGAGCTAAAAGAAATCGAAAAATATGACTTGGTATCATATTTTAAAGACAGCGGACTGGGAAAATTTTTTGGAAAAATATTTTCAGAAATGAATGTTGCTCCGAATATAAAATTTGAAGCTGAAAATGAGCAAGGCATAGCAGGACTTGTTTCACAAAACTTTGGAATAGCCGTTGTCGGAAAAACATCTGTACTTGAAAATTCCAATATTGTTCAGCTGAAAATAAAAAATTTCAAGTATAAAAGATATATTTATCTCGCATATTTAAAAAATAAACAATACAAGCCTTATATTAAAAAATTTTTAAATTATATTAAGGCAAACAGTAATTTATAATTAGAGCTTATAAAATTTTCCCTCTTCTCATTTTGGTATTGACAAATAATATTTTTTTAATGTATTATCTAGGACATCTTGACTACAAATTGAAATGAGGGGATTTTTTATGTCAAACAGTAAAATTCAAAGACATTTTTCGCTGGCAGCTAAAATGGGAACAGCTCTTTTTACAGGTATTATATGTGGTGCAGGTTTTCTTTTTACAAGAGAATATTTGCTAAATAATGGATATTCTCATATCTGGAATACAATTGATTCTCTGCTTTTTCGAGATATTACTCTTTCAGAAAATGTAAAAGCTGTAGGATTATTTTTTATTTTGGGACAGATGTTTATTAATTGTTTGCAGTTTATAATTGTACCTCTTATTTTTTCTTCCATTGTCCTTGCTATATGCAGAATAAAAGACACTAAAAAATTTGGAAGAATAGCAGTACAGACAATTTCAAATTTTCTTACAATGTATGCTTTTGCTCTTTGTCTTGCATCAGCAGCAGGATTTACAGCTTATAAAGTTGGTATTTTTAAAAGTGTCGCAGAGGGAACTTCTGAAAAAATAATTTCTCAGAATATAAATCCTTTGACTATTATTTTAAACTGTGTTCCGAGCAATATATTTAATGTTTTTTCAACAAATTCACAAATTTTATCAATAGTTTTTCTGGCTGTAATTACCGGAATATGTTTAAATATTATGGAAAATGAAAAAGACAATAAAGAAAAAACTGTTGTATATAAATTTTTATTTGAAGTGAATAAAATTGTTTCAATTTTTCTTACTTTTGTTATTGATAAATTCAGTGCTCCTGCAATATTTTTTCTTATAACAAGGACTTTTGCAATTTACGGAACGGACCATTTAAAACCTGTTGTTGCTTATTTGGGAGTAACAACGGCAGCTCTTATAATTTTCTTGATTTTTGGGTACCCTGCTTATATATTTTTTAAGACAAGACTTAATCCTGTAATATTTATGAAAAAAATAAGCAAAGCTGCTCTTTTGGGGACTTCTGCCGCTTCATCGGCTGCAGCTCTTTCTCTTAATGAAAAAATATGCAGAGAGGAATTGGGAATTGATGAAGAAGTGGTATCTTTTGTTCTCCCGTTGGGAATGACAATAAATATGAACGGAACAACAATAATGCAAATTATCGGAACAATATTTATTGCTTCGTCTGCCGGATATGAAATAACTTTTTCAAGTCTTATGTCAATAGCTTTTCTTGCTCTCATTGGAGCTGTCGGAACTCCTTCGATTCCAAGTTCCTCTACAATTATTCTGTTTTCTATTTTAAACGGAATGGGATATAATAATGATGCAGTGTATATTATATATTCACTGATTGTAGCAATGAACAGACCTCTCGATATGCTGGCAACGGCTCTTAATGTTACGGGAGATTCTGCTGCCGCTCTTATAATTTCAGAAAAAGAAAATATTCTTGATAAAAATATTTATTATAAAAATTTTAATAATTAAAAAAATAAAACTGTCGGATTTTGTTATCTGACAGTTTTTCTTTTAAAAAATTTCGGTTCAAAATAAAATTTGCTGCATATGATGTTGTTGGCTACTGCAACAGCTCTTCCTGTGGTAAATGCACAAATAATTGTTCCTATTCCCACACCGATAATTTTATGAAACGATATAAATGAAAGAACAATCGTAAGAGTAAGACACATTAAATCAAATCTTGTTTTTATAATTTTGTATGACACTTTTAATATTTCCGATAAATCTCTCGGAAAAATATCTGTCGGAGTAATAGGAAGTCCGCAGTTATTTGCAAAAGTTATCCCTACTGCAATAAAGATAAAACTTACAATAAAATAAATTATTCTGAAAAATATTGTTTCCGGAATACCTGCAAGAATAACATTAAACATATCAAGACTTTTTCCAAAAATTATTCCTATTCCGAAAGAAACTATATATCCCGGTGAAAATTTTTTCTTTAAAAACATAAGCACTGCTACAAGACAAGTTTGAAAAATATAATTCCATGTACCAAAAGTCAAACTTTCAAAAGCTCTGCTGAAAACATAAGGAACGGAAGAGATAGAAGAAACTCCGAAACCACTTTTTATCATTAAATCTACCCCAAAAGAGCAACATAAAACAGCTGTTCCCAAAGCCATTTCACCTGCAAAATATTTTTTGCTCTTGCTTTTACTAACCATAATATCACCTCAAATAACTTTGCCTCAAATTCAAGGGGTATTATATGCCTTAATTTTTATAAAGTCAATTAAATTTTATAGCCTTTTCTTGATTTTTATTGTAAAATATATTACTGATAAAAATAAATATAAAATATATTAAGGAGTGTTTTATGAATGATGTTCACTCATTTTTTCCCTTATTTATTGACATAAATGGCAAAAAAGTTTTGATAATCGGAGCCGGAAAAGTTGCTTACAGAAAAGCGGTTACTCTTTTAAAATATGGAGCAGATATCACAGTTATTACAAAGCAGATAAAAGAGGAAAAATTTAATAATCTAAAAAATATTCGTATTATAACCGAAGAATTTTCAGAAAAATTTATTGAAAATATTTTTATGGTCATAGCAGCTACCGATAACCCTCTTCTTAATGAAAAAATATATAAATTATGCAGTAAAAAAAATATTTTGGTAAATAATATCACTTCAAAAACAGAAATGAACTGTCGTTTTGCTGCTGTTCTTGATACGGAGGAATATACAATAGGAATTTCTGCCAAAGGAAATCCCAAAAAAGCAAAAGAACTTCGTAAAAAAATTCAGCTGACTTTAGATTTGTGATATTATATGAGGAGATGATATTTTTGAGTACAAAAAAATTAGATTTAGGCAGGGACAGCCTCACGAAAATTATTTTAAAATATGGAATTCCCTCTATTCTTACAATGTGGGTTTATTCCTTGTACACAATCGTTGACGGAATTTTTATAGGAAAATTTTTGGGAGCAAAAGAGATTGCTTCCGTAAATATTGTAATGCCTTTTGTAAATTTTTCCTTTGCACTTGGAATAATGGTTGCAGTGGGAGGCGGAACAATAATAGCAATCCGTTTGGGAGAAAATAATCCAAAGGAAGCAAACAGAATTTACAGTCTTTCAACACAGGTTTTTATGGTACTAGGAGGCCTTCTCGGTTCTTTGGGAATATTTTTTCCAAAATATATGGTCAGAATATTGGGAGCAAATGATGTCATAGCAGACAGTTCTGCTTCATATCTTTTTATTATTTCTTTTTTTACTCTCTTCTATCTTCTGTCTTACGGGTTTGAAATTTTTATAAGAATAGAAGGAAATCCTGCATACTCAATGGTATGCAATATGGCAGGAGCAGTGATAAATATTGTTCTTGATTATGTATTTATCGTTCATTTTCATTGGGGAATACAGGGAGCAGCTCTTGCAACGGGAATGGCACAGCTCGGAACAGCTCTTTCACTTTGGTGGTATCTGATTTTCAGAGCAAAAAAATTAAAATTCAAATTTACAAAGTTTGATTTGAAAGCTGTGGGAGCATTATGTTTTAACGGCTCTTCCGAATTTTTAACCGAGATAGCCACAGGAATTGTAATTATGGCATTTAATATTAATATTATGAGAATGATCGGAGAAAAAGGAGTATCTGCTTTTGGAATTATCGGATATATTTCCACTCTTGTAACAATGACAATGATTGGATTTTCTCAAGGACTCCAGCCTGTTATAAGCTACAATTACGGAGCAGAAAAATATGACCGAATTAAGAAAATATTAAAAATCGGAATAGGAGCAGTTGCTGTTTTGGGAATAAGTTTTTATTTAACAGTAAATTATTTTTCTTATGATATTATTTCCATGTTTGTAAAAAATGACAAAACTCTTTTTGCACTTACAAAAGAAGCCGTAAATATTTACAGTTTCACATATATTTTAATGGGAATTAATATTATAATAAGTGCATATTTTACAGCCATTGAAGATGCAATGATTTCAGCAGTATTAAGCATTTTGAGAGGAATTATTTTTATAAATACATTATTATATTTATGCCCTCTTATTTTTGATACTAAAGGAATATGGCTTTCAGCACCTGTAAACGAAATGATAACACTTATTTTTTCTGCCTTAATTTTTATGACAATAGGAATGAAAAGAATAGCTGTTCAAAAAATTAAATAATAAATTAAATTATAAGAAAACAGTTGACAAAATAGGAAAATAGGGTATAATTATGTTAGAAACAAATAAAAATGTAAATCTTCAGGGTGAGTATAAAACAATTCCCGACCGGTGGTAAAGTCCACGAGAACCTTTCAGGTTTTGAATTGGTGAAATTCCAATACCGACAGTATAGTCTGGATGAGAGAAGTATTTTCATAATCATATATTAAAAATTATTTTTTACAGTTTGTAATTTCATATTTACAGCTTTAGAAAGAAAATAATCATTGAAATATGTGAATAAAAATACCTTTAAAATTTCAAGCCCGAAGAAAATCTTCGGGTTTTTTTATGTCCTGTAAGCAAAAATAGGAGGAAAAAATGAGAGTATTAGAAGGAAATTTCAGCGGAAAAGGATTAAAAGTAGGAATAGTTGCAGGGAGATTCAATGAGTTTATTACTTCAAAACTTATAGGAGGAGCTTTAGATGCTCTGAAAAGACATGAAGCTGCTACTAAATGGCATCAGGAAAATATGACTTCTCCTGGGTTCCCGGAGCATTTGAAATTCCTCTGGTTGTTAAGAAAATGGCACAATCAGGAAAATATGACGCTGTAATAGCTCTTGGAGCTGTAATAAAAGGAGCTACTCCGCATTTTGATTATGTGTGTGCAGAAGTTTCAAAAGGTGTGGCACATATAGGACTTGAAACAGGAATACCTGTAATGTTCGGTGTTCTTACTACAAACAATATTGAAGAAGCTATTGAAAGAGCAGGTACAAAAGCAGGAAACAAAGGATTTGATGTGGCAAACGGTGCTATCGAAATGTGTAATCTTTTAAAAGGAATGTAATATCATGAACGAAAAATATATGGATTTAGCCCTTGAACTTGCCCAAAAAGGAAAAGGATATGTAAATCCAAATCCAATGGTGGGAGCCGTTGTTGTAAAAAACGGAGAAATTATAGGAAAAGGCTGGCATAAATATTTCGGAGGACCTCATGCTGAAGTGTATGCTTTGGACGAAGCAGGAGAGCAGGCAGAGGGAGCAACACTTTATGTTACTCTTGAGCCTTGTTCACACTTTGGAAAAACTCCTCCATGTGTTGAGAAAATAAAAAAATTTAAAATAAAAAAATGTGTGGTTGCCTGTCTTGACCCAAATCCTCTGGTGGCGGGAAGAGGAAAAAAAATATTGGAAGAAGCGGGGATAGAAGTTGTAGTCGGAGTAAGAGAAGCGGAAGCAAAATCTCTTAATAAAGTCTTTATGAAATATATTACAGAAAAAAATCCTTATCTTTTTTTGAAATGTGCAATTACACTTGACGGAAAAATAGCAACAAATTATAAAGATTCAAAATGGATAACAAATGAAAAGGCAAGAGAAAAAGTTCAGCAGTTAAGACATGAATATATGGGAATTATGATTGGAATAAATACTCTTATAAATGACAACCCAAAACTGACTGCGAGAATTGAAAACGGAGTAAATCCTTTCAGAATTGTGGTTGACCCTTATCTTCGTATTCCTCTTGAAACTAATTTTGTTTTATTGGGAAGAGAAGATGAAAAAAGCATTGTTATTACATCTTTGGAAAATAGAAAAAATGAAAAAATATCTGAATTGGAAAAAAATAAAATCAAAATAATATATATGGACGGCTTTGATTTTTCGGTTGATGAAATTTTGAAAAAAATAGGAGAGCTGAAAATAGATTCTGTTCTTCTCGAAGGAGGTTCATTTCTTATTTCAAAAGCTTTTGCCGAAAACAGAATTGACGGAGGAGAAATATTTATAGCTCCTAAAATTTTGGGAGGAGGTCTTCCTTTTATAAAAGGTTTTGATTTTAAAGAGATAAAAGAATGCTTTAAGCTTGAAAATGTGAAATTCAATATCTATGATGACAACATTTCCGTTGAATTTCATAAGTAATTAACGGGAAAATGAAAAGAGGTGATTACTATTTTCACAGGACTGGTAGAGGAAATGGGACAGGTTTTGGCAATTAAAACAGGAGAAAAATCTGTTCATTTAAAAATAAAATGCAGTAAAGTTTTAAAAGATGCAAAAATCGGCGACAGTATTGCTACAAACGGTACTTGTCTTACTGCTGTTGAAATAGGGTCTGATTATTTTACGGCAGATTGTATGCACGAAACTGTAAAAAGAACAAATTTAAGCCGTCTTAAAACAGGAAGCCTTGTAAATCTTGAAAAATCAATCTCTCTTTCAACTCCTCTCGGAGGACATCTTGTAACAGGAGATGTTGATTGCGAAGGAATTATAAAATCAATTACGAAAGACGGAATTGCAAAAATTTATGAAATAGAGATAGAACACAGATTTATGAAATATGTGGTTGAAAAAGGAAGAATTACTCTTGACGGAGCAAGCCTTTCCGTTGTAGGCTATACAGAGAATACACTTAAAGTTTCACTTATCCCCCATACACAGGAGATGATAACTCTCGGAAGAAAAAAAGTTGGGGATTATATAAATGTGGAAACTGATTTGATTGGAAAATATATTGAAAGAATGATGACTTTCAAAGAACCTGAGAAAAAAGAAAAAAATAAAATTGATGAAAAATTTTTAGCTTCTCATGGATTTTTTTAGAAAGTTTCAAAATTAGGAGGAAACAAAATGCTTGACAGAATAGAAGACGCAATAGAAGATTTAAGAAACGGAAAATGTATTGTTGTGGTTGACGATGAAAACAGGGAAAATGAGGGAGATGTTATCTGTGCTGCCGAATTTGCAACAACAGAAAATGTAAATTTCATGGCTACATATGCAAAAGGGCTTATCTGTATGCCTATGAGCAAAAAATATGTAAAAAAACTTGGGCTTCCTCAAATGGTAACAGAAAATACAGACAATCACTGTACAGCATTCACTGTTTCTATAGACCATGTGGATACCACAACAGGAATTTCAGCTTATGAGCGTGGAATTACTGCTATAAAATGTACAGAAGAAAATGCAAAACCATCTGACTTCAGAAGACCCGGACATATGTTCCCTCTTCTTGCAAAAGATATGGGAGTTCTTGAAAGAGACGGACATACAGAAGCAACTGTTGATTTGGTAAGACTTGCAGGTCTTAAAGAAATCGGACTTTGCTGTGAAATTATGAATCCTGACGGAACAATGTCAAGATTTGAAGATTTGCAGGCTTTTGCAAAAGAGCACAATTTAAAAATGATTTCTATTGAAGATTTAATAAAATACAGAAAAGCTCACGACCAACTTATGACAATAGAATGCAGAGCAAAAATGCCGACTTCTTCTGGAACATTTGAAATTGTAGGATTTGACAATAAACTTGACGGAAAAGAACATATTGCTCTTGTAAAAGGAGATGTTTCAGGAAAAGAAAATGTTCTTGTAAGAATACATTCTGAATGTTTCACAGGAGATATTCTTGGTTCATACAGATGTGATTGTGGTTTACAACTTAAATCTGCTATGCAGAGAATTGAAAAAGAAGGAGAAGGAATTGTTCTTTACCTTAGACAAGAGGGAAGAGGAATAGGACTTGTTAATAAAATAAAAGCTTACAAACTTCAAGACGAGGGATGCGACACAGTTGATGCAAACTTAAAACTTGGTTTTGAAGCCGATGCAAGAGATTATGCTGTAGCTGCACAAATGTTAAAAGCTCTTGGTGTAAAATCTGTAAAACTTATGACAAACAATCCTGAAAAAATAAAGGGTCTTGAATCTTACGGAATAAAAGTTGCAGAGAGAAAAGAGATAGAAATTCCTGCAAATGAAATCAACGAAGCTTATTTGAGAACTAAACAGGAAAGAATGGGACACGAACTTCATTTCGGTGAATGCAGCTGTGGTTGCAACAAAAATAAATAACCAAATATAATATTAAATTCCTTACTACTATAAAAGCAGAGTTTGAATAATTTCAGGCTCTGTTTTTATATTAAAATAAAAATATGTACTTTTGATTGACTACATGGTATTATTTATATACAAGTATTTATTTGGAAGGAGAGAAATTATGAAAAAATTAATTCCTGACGGAATAAGTGATTTTAAAACCTTAATAGAAAATAATTATTATTATGTAGATAAAACTCCTTTTATAAGTGAAATTGGTAAAAATGTAGGAAAAACACTTCTGTTTACTCGTCCAAGAAGATTTGGAAAAACTCTTAATATGTCAATGTTAAAATATTTTTTTGATGTCAGAGAAAGCGAAAAAAATAAAGAACTATTTAAAAATTTAAAAATAGCAAAATCTCCTTATTTCGAAGAACAAGGAAAATATCCTGTTATTTTTATTTCTATGAAAGATATAAAAGAAATGTCAATGGAAAAATGTGAAGAACAATTAAAAGATATAACAGCGAACCTGTTTCGTAAATATTCTGATATTATAAATTCTTTAAATGAATTTGACAGGGAAGACTTTATCAATATTTGCCGAAAAGATTTCAGCAAAATTGCTTTGGGAAATTCTTTAAAGTTTCTTTCCAAATCTTTATATGAGCATTATAAGAAAAAAATTATTGTACTTATAGATGAATATGATACTCCTTTAGTATCAGCATACAGATACGGGTACTATAAAGAGGCTAAAAATTTTTTCAGCGGATTTTATGGTTCTGTGCTAAAAGATAATACAGTTCTCCAAGTGGGAGTAATAACAGGAATAATAAGAGTAATAAAAGCAGGAATATTTTCAGAGTTAAATAATTTAAGTGAACACAGTATTTTGGATAAAGAATACGATGAATATTTTGGATTTTTAGAAACTGAAATCAAAGAAGCTTTAAAATATTACGAAACAGATTTTAAATTGGAAGAAATCCACTCATGGTATAATGGATATAAGTTTGGAGATAAAAAAGTTTATAATCCTTGGAGTATATTGAAATTCCTATCAGAAAAAGAACTTAAAAGTTATTGGATAGACACATCAGATAACTATTTAATAAAGGATATTCTTAAAGAAGCAGATGAAGAAACTTTTGAAAAATTAAATAAACTTTTATTCGGAGAAAAAATAGAAGAAGAAATTACAGGTAAGTCTACTCTTCAAGAAATTTTGGAAGCTCACGATTTATGGGAACTTTTATTATTTTCAGGATATTTAACCATTGACAAAAAAACAGAAGAAAATATTTACAGCATAAAAATTCCCAATAATGAAGTTAAAAAATTTTTTAAAGATAGTTTTATAGAAATCTCTTTCGGAACAAATTTAATTTTTAAAAAATTAATAAAAAATCTGTTGAATAACAAAATAAATGAATTTGAAAAAAATCTCCAAGAGATACTTTTTAAATATATGAGTTTTTATGATGTGTCAAATATAGAAAAAGTATATCATAGCTTCGTACTTGGTCTTATGATTCATCTTGAAGGATTATATCATATAAGTTCAAACAGAGAAAGCGGACTTGGGAGATACGATATATTGATAGAGCCTTTTGTTAAAAATCAAAGAGGATATGTTTTGGAATTTAAAGTAGCTGATTCCGAAGAAAAACTTGAAGAAAAAGCAGAAGAAGCTCTGAAGCAAATAGAAAATAAAAAGTATTTTCTGCCTTTAGAAAATAAAGGAATAAAAGAAATTACTTTTTTAGGAATGGCATTTTATAAAAAAACAGTAAAAATAAAGTTTATAGAAAAATAATATTAAAATATCTCAACAGAAAACAGAGTTTGAATAATTTCAGGCTCTGTTTTTATATTAAAAATTTTTTGAACTGTATTTGTTAGAAAAATCAAAGGTTTTTTCTTTTTAACTGCAATAATTTAAAACTCGTATTGACTTTTTAAAATTTTTGAGCTATATTTAAAATATAAGCTACAATAAAATGGAAAGTGTAAAAAGTATGTATAATTAATTATAATTTTATATACACTTTTTTTGG
>UQXM01000035.1 GCA_900545035.1 uncultured Fusobacterium sp.
ATGATTTGCAATGCTAAATCAGGACACCCAGGAGGATCTCTTTCAGCAGCAGATATAGTAACAGCTCTGTATTTTGCAGAAATGAATATTGATCCAAAAAATCCTAAAATGGAGGGAAGAGATAAATTTGTTCTTTGTAAAGGACACGCAGCTCCTGTTCTGTATGCGGCACTTGCAGAGAGAGGATATTTTGAAAAAGATTTATTAATGACTTTAAGAAAATTTGGTTCACCTCTTCAGGGACATCCGGATATGAAAAAAGTTCCCGGAATTGAAATTTCAACAGGTTCTTTGGGACAAGGATTGTCTGTTGCCAACGGAATGGCTCTTGCAGCAAAGTTAGATAAGAAAGAAAACAGAGTTTATGCTCTTCTTGGGGATGGAGAACAACAGGAAGGACAAGTATGGGAAGCAGCGATGACAGCAGCTCACTACGGACTTGACAATCTTTGTGCATTTGTAGACAATAATAATCTTCAAATAGACGGAAATGTAGATAAAGTTATGGGAATTGAGCCTCTTGATGAAAAATGGAAAGCTTTTGGGTGGCATGTAATCGAAATAAACGGACATGATTTCAAAGAAATTTTTGATGCTCTTGATGAAGCAAGAACAGTAAAAGGAAAACCTACAATGATAATTGCTCACACTGTAAAAGGTAAGGGAGTTTCATTCATGGAAAACTTAGCTTCTTGGCATGGAAGTGCACCTAATGCGGAGCAGACAGAACAGGCTCTTGCTGAATTATCTAAAAATGATTAATTAAAAACTTTATCTTGGGAGGAAAAACAAATGATAAAAAAAGCGACTAGAGAAGCTTATGGAGAAGCTTTAGCCGAACTTGGAAAAATAAATGAAAATGTAGTAGTATTGGATGCTGACCTTTCAGGGTCTACAAAGACAAGTGTGTTTAAAAAGGCTTTTCCTGAAAGACATTTCAATGTAGGAATTGCAGAAGCTGACCTTGTGGGAACAGCAGCAGGACTTGCAGCTTCAGGAAAAATTGCATTTGCTTCAACTTTTGCAATGTTTGCAGCAGGAAGAGCGTTTGAACAGATAAGAAATACAGTGGCATATCCAAAACTAAATGTAAAAATTGCTCCTACACATGCAGGAATATCTGTGGGAGAAGACGGAGCTTCTCACCAGTCAGTTGAAGACATTGCTCTTATGAGAGCTATTCCGGGAATGGTAGTATTATCTCCTGCTGATGCTGTTGAAACTAAAAAAATGGTATTTGCGGCAGCTGAATATGACGGACCTGTTTATATCAGAATGGGAAGACTTGGAGTACCTGTATTGTTTGACGACAATTATGATTTTCAAATAGGAATTGCAAACACATTGAGAGAGGGTAAAGATGTTACAATAGCTGCAACAGGTCTTATGGTTGCAGAGGCATTGAAAGCAGCAGAAGAACTTGAAAAAGAGGGAATCTCTGTAAGAGTTATCAATGTGGGGACAATCAAACCTCTTGACGGGGAAACAATATTAAAAGCAGCTCAGGAAACTAAATTTATAGTTACTGCTGAAGAGCATTCTGTTATCGGAGGACTTGGTTCTGCAGTATCTGAATTTTTATCAGAAGTTCACCCAACAAAAGTTAAAAAAGTGGGAATTTATGATAAATTCGGACAAAGCGGAACAGGAGAAGAACTTCTTCAAAAATATGAACTGACAGCAGAAAAATTAATATCTGTAATCAAAGAAAATTTATAATTAATTTGGACTGACTATAATTTAAGAGAAATTTGTAAAAGATAAAATTCTCTAAGAAAAAATATCATGCTATTTATTTTGTTTGCAGAAAGGAAATTTGAAACTCACTTTGTTTAGACATCAAATTTCCTGTATTCTGCTTCACTGCATAAATTACGCAGATATTTTTAATATCGAGAATTTTACTTTTACAATTAATAATTAGTCAGTCTTTTTTAAGTTTATCCTATTTTTAGAAAGGCAGAGTTGTGATGTTTAACAGAAATGACAGAAGAGAGATTAATAATTTTACAGGAATAAGAAGAGGCTTTTTTGGAATAATTGTTGCCGCTTTTGTTTTTAATATGTTTTTTGCAGGCTTTTTAAATATAACTTCCGAGATAAAACAACTGAAAAATAAAAATTTTATAATGGCAGAATTACAGAACAACCTGACCCAATCTAAAAAAGGAGAAATAGAAGAAAAATTTTTAAATCTTCCTGAGGTACAGAAAGTTACTTATGTTGATAGTTATGTTGCCTTTCAGGATTTACAGAAAAATTTGGGGATAGTTATTCCAAGGGGAGAAAATCCTCTTCCTGACAGTTTGAGAATTTATTTTAAAAATGCTCACGATGTGGAAAAACTTCAAAATATTTTGGAAGAAACACAGGAGATAAAAGAATTTTTTGTGGACGGAACTTATATATCTGAAATAAACGGCAGAGTAAGAGTTTTAAATCTTTTCGGACTAATGGCAATAATAGGTGCCGTGTGTTCTTTCTTTTTGATGAACTCGCTGTTTTTGTTCCAAGTGGAAACAGATTATATGATGAATATGGTAGTGGATGAAGGAAATCCGAGAAACCGTATAAGAGCCAAAAATATAAATCTTCTTCCGTTTACCGTGGCAGTACTTTTAAGTATGCTGTTATTTTTTAATTTTTATGTGATAATGAGAAGAACACTTATACATGAAGGAATATTTGCGGAAATATTGAGCCTTTTCCAGATAATGTATATTCAGGGAGGACTGAATATTCTTATTATAATTCTTGCTTGGTTTATGCCTGTGAATAGGAGAACAGGAGCAAAAAGATGAGCGGCTGGATAAAAAATTTAAAAAACAGTACAGTTTTTTTAACAGCTTTTTTATTTTTCAGTTTTTCTTTTAATATTTTCGGAGCAGGAAGCGTAGATGATATGAAAGAACAGCTTAAAAAACTGGACAGAGAAATAAAAGCTAAAAATGAAAGAATAGAAAATATAGATATAGAGAAGAAAACAATTTCCCAGCAGATTGAAGAGATAAAAAAAGATATTGAAGAAATCGAAAGGGATAGAGATAAAATAGAAGCAGAGATTGTCATAGTATCTAAAAATATAGATTATGGGCAGAGAAATATGAAATTTAATTCAAAAGAGCTTCAGAGAAAAAAAGCGGAATTTGATGCTAAAATTATTGCGTGGTCAAGAAGAGGACAGGGATATCAGAGCTTTGAAGATGAAAGTATTTTGAAAAGACAGTTTGCGAGAGTGCTTTATGAAGACCTTAACAGGATGACAAAGATAAAAGATGTTCAGTCAAGCATAGCAGAAGTGAAAGCTGATATTGAAAAAGAAAAAATGAAACTCAGCTCTCTGAAATCTCAGCTGAATACAAAAAAAATGCAGATAGCAAAAAAACAAGAGCAGAAGAATGCTCTTATCAAAAAACTTAATTCAGAAAAGAATACTCATATAAAAACAATAAGTTCTCTGCAGAAAGAAAAACAGAGAATAGAGAGAGAAATAGAGGATATTATCAAAAAAAGAACTACTATTTCAAAAGATGTAAACTTTGACAAAGCACAGAAAAATTTGGGTAAATTTGTAAAACCTGTACAGGGAACAGTGGTTGTAAAATTTAAACAGGAAAAAGCAAAAGGAGTATCGAGCAACGGAATTGAAATAAACTCAAAACTGGGAGCACAGGTAAAAGCTTCCATGAAAGGTAAAATTATTTATGTTGATAAGCTTCAAGGACTTGGAAAAGTTATTATGGTAGATTACGGTTATAATACAATAGGTGTTTATGGAAATATTATTTCATCAAAAGTAAAAGTAAACGACAGAGTATCAGCAGGAGAAACTTTGGGTATTTTGGGGCTTTCAACAGAAGGAAAACCAAATCTTTATTATGAAGTCAGATTTAATCTGAAACCGATAAATCCGGAAATAATGTTTTAAAAGTGTGGGGGAAATCTGTGAAAAAGTGTGTGATATTTTATAACGAAGAAAAAGCTGCGGCGGTTATAAATTACAAAAAAATAAAAGATTTTCTTGAGAGGGAGAATGTGGAAATTCTTTCCTCTTCTCATGTACAAAAAGCAGATTTTGCTGTGGTAATCGGAGGAGACGGAACTCTTCTTCGTGCAGCCAAAACAATAATAAAAAATGAAAATATTATAGTGATTGCAGTGAATGCGGGAAGTTTGGGATTTCTTACAGAGATAAAAGCAGAAGAGGGAATAGGAGCTTGTGCTTCATATCTTTCCGAAGATTATGAGATAGATTACAGAGGGCTTCTTGATATATGGATAAACGGTGAGAAAAAAAATGCTCTCAATGAAGTTGTTTTTTCAAACGGAGGAATGGCAAAAAAACCTGTGAGAACAGGACTTTATTCTGACAAAGGAAAAATAAACTGTTACCGTGGGGACGGAGTGATTATTTCCACTCCTACAGGTTCAACAGCCTATTCACTTTCAGCAGGAGGACCGATAATTTCTCATTATCTTGATGCGGTACTGATTACACCGATTGCACCTCATAATCTTACAACCCGTCCCATTGTAATAGATACGAAACGGGAAATCAGTATAAAAGTAGAAGATGAAGCAGACAGCGGCAGAGAAAGTTTTGTAATAATAGACGGAGAATTTTGGAAAAAAATAGACAGAGAAGATGAAATCAAAATAAAATATTCTGATAAAAAATTAAAGCTTCTTCTTCCAAAAAACAGAAATTATTATTCTGTTTTGAAAGAAAAGCTGAAATGGGGAGATAATCTATGTTAAAAGAACTTCAGATAGAAAATCTGGCTATAATAGAAAAACTTGATTTGGAATTTGGGGACGGACTTATCACTCTTACAGGGGAAACAGGAGCTGGAAAATCTATTATCCTCAGCGGAATAAATCTTTTGATAGGTGAAAAAACAAATATAGAAATGCTTCGTGACGGAGAAAAACTTTTGGTGGCACAGGGAGTTTTCAGTGTAAACAAAGAACAGGAAAAAGAGTTGGAAGAGCTGGGAATAGAAGCAGAAGATGGGGAAGTAATCGTCAGAAGAACAATGGACAGCAAAGGAAAAGGAAAAGCTTTTGTAAATAATATGAGAGTACCTGTTTCGGGGCTGAAAGAAATTATGGGAACTCTTGTGGATATTGTAGGACAACATTCACACCAAATGCTTTTAAACAAGGAAAATCATATAAAACTTTTGGATAAATTTACAGAGGAGCAGACAAAAGAGATAAGAAAAAAATTGGAAAATGCTCTTGATGATTTTACAAGACTGGACAGAAAGATTGAGAGAATTGATGAAGAGAAAAAAGAGCTGAGAGAAAAAAAAGAGTTTTATGAATTTCAGCTTGATGAGATAGATAAAGTAAAACTTGTGAAAAATGAAGACGAGCTTTTGGAAAATGAATATAAAAAACTTTTTAATGCCGGAAAGATAAAGGAAAAACTTTCTATGGCAGAAGCTTGTTTGAAAAACGGAGAAGTAAATGCTCTCAGCATAATTTATGCAAGCAAAAAAAATATTGAGATGATAGCAGATTACGGGGAAGAATTTCAGGAAAATCTGGAAAGACTTGAAAGAGTTTATTATGACTTGGAAGATTGTGTCAGCTCAATGGAAAGCCTGAATGAAGATATTGAAGTTGATGAAACAAGACTGGAGGAAGTAATCTCAAGACTTGATGCTATAGGAAAATTGAAAAACAAATACGGAAGTACAATAGATGAAATTTTAGAATACAGAAATGATATCGAGAAAAAATTAAAAAATCTTGATGACAGCAATTTTCAGGTGAAAAAACTTATCAAAGAAAGAGAAACAGCCAGAGAAACTTATTGGAAATATGCTTATGAATTAAGAGATATCAGAAAAAAATGTATTGAAAAAATAGAAAGACAGCTGGGAGATGAGCTGACATATCTTAATATGAAAGATGCTGAATTTAAAATTATTCTTGAAGAAAAAGAAGCAATGTCTAAAAACGGCTCTGACAATATTGAGTTTTTTATTTCCACAAATGCAGGGCAGAAACCGAAACCCCTGCAGAAGATTGCTTCAGGGGGAGAAGTCAGCAGAATTATGCTGGCTCTTAAAGTTATTTTCTCCCATGTGGACAACATTCCTATTTTAATTTTTGATGAAATTGATACGGGAGTTGGAGGAGAAACTGTCAGAAAAATTGCAGGAAAATTGAAAGAAATAGGAAGAAATGCACAGGTAATCTGTATTACCCATTCTCCTGCCATAGCTTCAAGGGCAAGTGAGCAGTTTTATATTGAAAAGAAAACAGAAAATGAAAAAACTATTACAACAGTGAGAAAACTTGATGAAGAAGGTAGAGTGAATGAAATTGCAAGAATGCTTGCAGGACAAAATATTTCAGAGGCAGTGATAAGTCATGCCAAAGAACTGCTGTCAGAGGAATAAAGACAAGGAGTAAAAATTATGGATTTATTGGAAAAGTTTCTTGAATCGATGAGAAAAAGAGAAACAGTGGCTGAAGCCACTCTTAATATGTATAAAAAAGATATTGAAGATTTTAGAATATTTCTCGGTGAAAAAAATTATGAAATTGCAGATTCAGAAGATATTATACAATACATAAAGTTCATGGAAACAAAATATCTTGAAAATTCAATAATCCGTAAACTAAGTTCAATAAAAAATTTTTACAAATTTTTATTAAAAAATGAAATAATTGAAATTTCTCCCGCCGAAGAGATAAGCATAACAAGAAAATTTATAAAAAATACAGATAAAATTGAGCTGAATGAACTGAGAGATATAATAAACAGCTGTGAGGACAACGGAAAAGGAAGACGGGACAGAATAATAATAAAGCTTCTTGCAGAAACAGGAATGCAGATAACAGAGATTTTAAATCTTAAAATTTCCGAAATGGAAAAAACAGATTACAGTTCGTTTATTGTAAAAACAAGTACAGAATATATAATTGTGGAACTGTCCAAAGAAAGTGCAGACGAACTTCATGAGTATGTAAAAAAATACAGGAATACAGTTGTAAAAGAAAAAGATATTGCAGATGATAAAATATTTTGTGATTTGAGTATACAAAATTTTCGGGCAAGATTTATGAAATACGGAGTAAAAGCAGGTATTGAAAGAGAAGTTCAGCCAAGCATGATAAAAAACAGATGTCAGCATGAAAGAAGAGAGATTTTGCAGGAGAAAAAAGAGGATTTCCAAGACAGAATAAGGGAAGAATATTTTAGGATAGGAATAGGAGATGATTAAGATATGAAAGCAGGATTTATAGCAGTAGTGGGAAGACCGAATGTAGGAAAGTCTACATTAATAAATAAACTGGTAAGCGAAAAAGTAGCGATAGTTTCTGACAAAGCCGGAACAACAAGAGATACAATAAAAGGAATATTAAATGTAAACGGAAATCAATATGTTTTTATTGATACTCCGGGAATACACAAGCCGAAACATCTTTTAGGAGAATATATGACAAACAGTGCTATAAAAATTTTAAAAGATGTAGATTTGATACTTATGATACTTGACGGTTCTCAGGAAATAAGCACGGGAGACGAATTTGTAATGGAAAGAATTACAGAAGCAAGACGAACTCCGAGAGTTTTGGTAATAAATAAAATTGATAAATTAACAAATGAGCAGATTGAAGCTAAGAAAAAAGAGGTAGAGGAAAAACTTGGAAAATTTGACGGCATTGTTGAAATTGCAGGAGAATACGGAATAGGACTTGCAAAACTTTTAAATGCAATTGATCCTTTCTTGGAAGAGGGAATACAATATTATCCTGAAGATATGTATACAGATATGCCAGTTTACAGAATTATTACAGAAATAGTGAGAGAGAAAATTTTGCTTAGAACAAGGGACGAAGTGCCTCACTCTATTGCAATAGAGATAATTAATGTGGAAAGAAGAGAAAACGGAAAAGATAAGTTTGATATAAATATATATGTGGAAAGAGATTCACAAAAAGGAATTATTATTGGGAAAAACGGAAAAATGCTTAAAGATATAGGAACAGAAGCCAGAAGAGAGATTGAAATTCTTCTTGGAAAAGAAATATTTTTAAATCTTTGGGTAAAAGTGAAAGAGGACTGGAGAAAGAAAAAACCATTCCTTAAAGAACTTGGTTATTTTGCAGAGGACTAAAAATAAAAAAACTGCTGTAAAATCAGGGGCAGAAACCTTGTTTTACAGCAGTTTTTCTATATTTTTTCAGGAACTTCAACTATAAAAGTTTCGGCTGTGTTATAAGTAACAAAACCAAGAGGTGCTCCCGCAGGTTTGTTAAGATTTCTTTTTTCGGTATATTCCACAACAACTTTTTGTCCTTTCATGGCTTTCGAATAGAAGGCTGCACAGGCAGCAACTTTTCCTATGAAATCATCATTTTTTTCAAAATCATCTTTTTTTACAATAAAATGTGAGCCGGGAATATCTTTCACATGAAACCATATATCATTTTTTCCTGCAAATCTGAAAGTCAGAAAATCATTCTCTTTGTTATTTCTTCCGAAATAAACAGTTTTATCATTGATAATAATTGTACCGTAATTATTTTCCTCTTTCTTTTTATTTTTTTTTGGTTTTCCTTTCAGTTTGATAATTTTTTCTCCCGAAAGCTCTTCTTCTATATTTTTAAGTCCCTCAATATCAGAACTTTTATCAATAAATCCCAAAACACTCTCAAGATATATTATTCTTTGGTTGAAAAAAGCAAGACGCTCTCTGCTCACTTCAAGTCCTCTTTTCATTTTTGAAGATTTCTTATAAATTTTATTAAGATTTCCCTGAGGATTCAGAAGAGGATCAAGAGGTATTGTTATCTCCTTGTTTTCGTAAAAATCGTAGGCATCTACAGATTTATCCCCTTTTTTAACGGAATAAAGAACAGAAGCCAGAATATCCCCAAGATTTTTATATTTTTCATGGTCGGACATAACAACAATATCTTTCTCTATGTTTTTTATAATTTTTTCAATTTTTTTTGATTCTTTTTCCACAGCTGAAACAAGCTTGTTTTTTAACAGCTCATAAGAATTTGAAAGAGAGCTTTCTCTTATATATCTGTTTACCATTTCACTGAAACTTTTGCATTCTGCCACAGCGTCATATTCTTTCGGTTCAACATTCAGCACAGAAGCAAATACAGGAACTCCATTTTTATAGAAAATTTTTGGAGCAGAATTGTCGTTTAAAAATTTCTGCAGATCATTGTAAGTATGAATAAAATTAAGAGCCGTTTTTCCTATTCCTTCAATATTGTGAAGCACTGTTTTTTCAGAAATAAATTTTTCAAATTCTTCTTTTGAAATTTCTTTTGGATTTAATTTTTTTTCAACCACAGGCTGAATATATTCTGCTCCCTGAAAAAGAGTACGAAGATTATTTTCTTCTATGGAAAATCTTTTCAGCAGAGTTGTAATTTTATTATTTTCATCTGTCAGAATTATATTTGAATGTTTTCCCATTATTTCAAAATAAAGAAAATATTTTTTCATCTCTCCAAGCTCATTAAGCTTTGTAAAATGAAATTTCAGTATTCTGTCAAAACCAAGCTGTTCTATATTGGAAAGAGCGGCATTTACAAGATATTTTCTGAGAGTCAGAAGAAAACCGGAATTGTCCTCCATAAAATTTTCCTCTTTATCTTCATTTATATAACATACGGGAAGGGACGGACTGCATGAAAAAAACAGTGATGTTTTTCCAAAATGCAGAGAAAGAGAAAGGGCAGAATTTTGAAAAATTTTCCCAATCTTTTTTCCCTCAAGATTTTTTTTCAGTTCATCTTTTATTTTTGATAAAGATATACCATCAAGATACAGCAATTAATTCTCCGCCTTTATTCCGATAAGATTTTTAGCATCAAGAATATTCAGCTCTAAAATTGTTCCGTCCTCTTTTTTTAGAGCTGTTTTGTCAGGATCTTTTGATTTTTTTATTTCAAGTACTGTATATTGGTTTACTCCATGTGAAGCAAAATATTCCTGAATAATAGGAGTTCCTTTTATTTCCACGATTGATACTTTATCTTTCGGCTCAAATTCTGTTACGGGAAGAGGTTTTAAAAATTCTGATTTATTTTTAAGATTTGCCAGAATTTTTTCAAAAGTTTTCAAAAAATGTTCCAAATCTTGTTTGTCTATATTTTCTGTGATATTTGTAACTATCATTTTGTGGCAGTTGTTGTGATAGTTCAGTGCTTCAAGACCTTTTTTTGAAAGAGAAACATATACTTTTCTTCTGTCTGTTTCTGAACGGCTTCTTAAAACAAAACCTTTGTCTTCAAGTTTTGTAATGGCAACAGTAGCTGTTCCCATTGTGATTGCAAGTCTGTCTGCCAGTTCGTTCATTGTTATTTTGTCAGAATCAATAGCTTCTATAATATGAAGCTCTGTATGTGTAACACATTTTATTCCTCTTTTTAAAGCTAAATCTTCTGATTCAAAAAAAAGTTTGTAGAAATTTTCAAAAACTGAATTTACTTCTTTTATGTAAGACATTTTTATTTATCCTCCTTTTTAAGAGAAGCGATTCTCTCTGCATAATCTCCTTTGAAAACATACGAACCTGCAACGAAAATATTTGCTCCTGCTTCAATACATCTTCCGATTGTTTTATCTGTTATTCCTCCGTCAACCTCAATATCAACATTGGGATTCATTTCTCTAAGTTCTTTTATTTTTCTTACAGCACTTTCTATGAAAGACTGTCCTCCAAATCCCGGATTAACACTCATAACAAGTACCATATCTACATCATCAATCAGATATTTTACAGCTTCGGCAGGTGTTCCCGGATTTAAAACTATTCCTGCTTTTACACCAAAAGATTTTATCTGCTGAATCACTCTGTGAGGGTGTGTTGTTGATTCAATATGAATTGTTATCATATCAGCTCCCGCTTTTACAAATTCTTCAATATATCTTTCAGGCTGTGTTATCATCAGGTGAACATCAAACACAAGTTTTGTTTTATCTCTCACTGATTTTATTACAGCAGGACCAAAAGTGATATTTGGTACAAAAATACCGTCCATTACATCAATATGTACCCAGTCAGCTCCTGCTTTTTCTATTGCTTTTACTTCTTCCCCAAGTCTGCTGAAGTCAGCAGATAATATAGATGGGGCAATTTTAATATTTCTCATATCTGTTCCACCTCTCGTTTTTTAATTTTTCGTATACTTTTTTATAAAAATCATATCTTATTTTTGATATTTTTCCGCTTTCTGTTTTTTCTTTAATAATACATTTCGGCTCATTTATATGATGACAATCTAAAAATTTACAGTATCCCTCATCAAAAGTAAATTCTTTAAAAAGAGAAACAAGTTCTTCCACATTCTCTATCGGAGGAAGTTCAAGAGAAGAAAATCCGGGAGTATCAATTACATATCCTCCCTCTGTAAGAGGAATGAGATTACTGTCTCTTGTGGTGTGTTTTCCTGCTTTTAATCTTTTGCTGGTTTCCCCTACTGTAAGCTCTTTTTTATTTTGAATTATATTTAAAATACTTGATTTTCCCACACCGCTGGGTCCTCCAAATGCAGTGGTTTTTCCTTTTATTATCTCTTTAACTTTATCAATATTTATGTTTTTAACTGTGGAAACAAAAATCACAGGGATATCTATATTTTTAAGATAAGAAAGTTTTTCTTCAAGATTTTTTTTCTCTTCGTCTGTAAGCAGATCAATTTTATTTATCACAATAATTGGGGATATTTTATGATAAATACTGTTGAGAATAAGTGTGTTCAGCCTGTCCAGTTCTATCTCCGGATCTTTTGCTGCAAACTGAATTACAAGATAGTCAATGTTTGCAACCAGAGGTCTGTTTATAACATTTTTTCTTTCCTCAACTTCCATTATAAAATTATCTTCTGATATCTGTACGAAATCTCCCACAACACAGTTATCTTTTTTATCTTTTCTTTTCAGAATACCTCTCAATCTGCATTCATATTCTTTTGTTCCGTCGCTTACATAATAAAACCCCTGAATTTTATTTATAACTCTGCCTTTAATTATAAAACTCATCTCCTTATAAATTTTTAAAATTATTTGCTGATTATTAAATCAATGTTTGAACCTGCCGAAATTTTACTTCCGGCTTTTGTTCCGGTTTCTACGACAATATTGCTTTCAAGCCCGGGAACTTCCATTTTTGTAATATTTCCAACAAAAAGAGACTGAGCTTTCAGTTTTGCTTCAGCTTCTTCCAAAGTATATCCTGCCAAATCAGGAACTTTTACAATTTTTGAAGAGGCTCTGCTGCTTACAAGAATTGAAATTCCCTTATCAGCATCAACATATTCTCCTTTTCCGGGAGTTGTGGCAATAACACAATTATATGCCAGTTCAGAATCTGTTCTTGAAATATCTTTAATTTTTATTCCTTTTTCTTCCAGAAGAGTTCTCACTTCAAAGAGCTGTTGTCCGTAAAAATCAGGCACTTGGAAAATGTTTTCTCCCGCACTTACCCATACTCTTATTGTTCTGCCTTTTTTCACAATTTTATTTTCAACAGGTTCCTGCATAAAAATTTCTCCTTCAGGAAGATTTGAGAAATCTTTTCCCATTTCCATAATTTCCACAGTTCCTTTTGGAATGAGAGCTTCTGCCTCGTTCACAGTAAGTCCTGTTACATTTGGGGTGTAGTAAAAATAATTATTGAAATAGTGCTTTAAAAAAATATGAACCGAAAAAAACAGTATCAGACAAAAAGATATGATGTAAGAAAAAATTATATAAAACTTTTTCAATTTATCCTCCTAAATTTATTTACAAAAAATATGTTTCAATTATTAAAATAATAACATATGAACCCTAAAATATCAATAATTACTTGCGAAAACCTGTGTTAAATGATAAAATAAAATGTATTATTCTGCTGATTTTTATTGTTCAAAAATTATTTAAAGATAGAATATTTTAGGAGGAAAAAATGGAAGGTATTGTTGAGGTTTTAATTTCAAGAGAGAAAGTTGAGGCTCGTATTGCGGAGCTGGCAAAAGAGATTGAAAAAGATTATGCCGGAAAAAATTTAGTGTGTGTGGGGCTTTTAAAAGGGTCTGTTATGTTTATGTCTGACCTTATAAAATCTGTAAATCTTGATCTTAGAATCGACTTTATGAAAGTTTCAAGCTACGGAAGCGGAACTGACTCAACAGGAGTTGTAAAAATTTTAAAAGATGTGGACCTTGATCTTGCAGGAAAAGATGTTCTTATAGTTGAGGATATTATAGATACAGGACTTACAATTGTAAATGTTAAAGATTTTTTAAGCAAAAAAAATCCTAACTCTATAAAAGTATGTACTCTTCTTGACAAGCCAAGCAGAAGAAAAGTTCAAGTTGAAGGGGAGTATGTAGGTTTTGAAATTCCTGACGAATTTGTTGTGGGATACGGACTTGACCTTGATGAAAAATACAGAA
>UQXM01000036.1 GCA_900545035.1 uncultured Fusobacterium sp.
TTTTAACGAATATCATGATAGAATTTATTATATTTTTTTAATTAAAATATTTTTATCAAGTATAAGTTTATATCAGTAAAGTATAAATTTATAAAAAAATAAATTTTTACATATTTAAAAGTTGAAATATTTTTATAAATATGCTATTCTAAGATATAAAGACAAATAAATAATCGCTTATATAATAGTCGTGATATGGACGACAAGTTTCTACCTGCCAACCTTAAATTAGCAGACTATAAGCATCAAAGATATAATGAGAATAGTTCGTTTTTTGATATTTCGTTGTAGCTGTGTTGCTTCAGAAAAATTGGGTTAATTTTTCGTTCTTTATAATTATATATAATGAGGAGACAGAGGGACAATGTATTTTATTTTTAAAAGGAATAAAAAGACATTCAGCAGCAAGTTTAACGAGAAAAAATTAATTGGGTTAATTAATAATATATCAAAGGAAAAGTATAAAAAAAGTATAGGTATAAGTGTGAACACGCTACAAGTGTGTGGATAGATAAAAGTCTGTCTGCATGTTGTGGCGTGTTTTTTCGTTAATGCAGGAGGCTGAGAATTTATAAAAATTCTCAACGACTAGCAGGAACGACGAACGGAGAAATTTCATTTATTAAATTTCTTCGTTTGGTTCCAAAAAATACAGGAAGTAAAAAATTAATATATAAATTTGGAGGAGAAAATGGCAAGAGTGGGAGTTATTATGGGAAGCAGATCAGACCTGCCTACAATGGAAAAGGCTGTTGAGATGCTAAAACAATTTGGAGTTGATTACGAAGTAAAAATAGTATCAGCTCACAGGACACCTGAACTTATGTTTGAGTATGCAAAATCAGCAAAAGAAAGAGGAATAAAAGTAATAATAGCTGGAGCGGGAGGAGCAGCGCATCTTCCTGGAATGGTTTCAAGTCTTACACCTCTTCCAGTAATAGGAGTTCCTGTAAAATCAAGAGCCTTAAACGGACTTGACTCTCTTCTTTCAATAGTGCAAATGCCTGGAGGAATACCTGTTGGAACAACTGCAATTGGTGAATCAGGGGCAAAAAATGCAGGGATACTTGCAAGTGAAATAATAGCTCTTATGGATGAAGAAGTGGCAGCAAAGGTTCAAAAATTCAGAGAGGAACAAAGAGATGCAGTTCTGGAGTCAAGTGAGGTTGAGATTTAATGATTATAGAAAAAGGAAGCTGGATAGCAGTTCTTGGAGGAGGACAGCTTGGAAAAATGCTTTGTGAAAGTGCAAAAAAACAAGGATACAAGACAATGGTTCTTGAGCCTTCTAAAAATGCTTGTGCAGGACTTGTAACAGATCTTCATCTTGCAAAATCATATGATGACAGAGAAAGTCTTCTATATATTGCAAAAAATTCCAGTGTTGTAACATATGAGTTTGAAAATGTTCCTTCAGAAGCAATAGATATATTGGAGGAAAATGGAGGATATATTCCTCAAGGACGAAGACCTCTTTATATAAGCCAACATAGATTCAGAGAAAAAAGCAGTATCAATGAGCTGGGAATAAAAACAGCAGAATTTAGAAAAGTAACAGACAAAGAAAGCTTTGAAAAAGCTGTGGCAGAAATTGGATATCCGTCAATTTTAAAAACATCTATGGGTGGATATGACGGAAAAGGTCAATGGGTATTAAGAAACAGAGAGGATTTTGAAAAAACAGCAGAACAGCTGGAAGCAAGAGAGTACATTTTGGAAAAAATGGTAGATTTTCAATGTGAACTTTCATGTATAGCTGTTAAAAGTACAGATGGTTCTGTGGGAGTATTTCCTGTTGTGGAAAATATTCATAAAAACGGAATACTTCATATTACAATAGCTCCGGCAAGAGTAAACCAAGAAACACAAGAAAAAGTAAAAGAGATAACAAAAAAAATTATAAAGGGGCTGGATTTTGTGGGACCTTTGGCGATCGAATATTTTTACGGAAAAGATGGAGAAATATATGTAAATGAGATGGCACCAAGACCACATAACAGTGCTCACTATACAATGGACGGCTGTGATAAATCACAGTTTGATTTACAGATTGAGGGACTTTGCGGAAAACATCTTGAAGATCCTGTACTTGTGAAAAAAAGTGTAATGCTTAATATTTTAGGACAAGATGTAGAGAGAATAGAAAAAGCAGAGCTTAAAGAAAACGAAAAACTTTATATGTACGGTAAGGGAGAAGCCAAAGTTGACAGAAAAATGGGACATCTTAATATTACAGGAGATAACCTTGAAACTCTTGTAAAAAGAGCTGAAGAACTTGCCGAATAATTTTGTCAGTAAATTTTTAATTTTAAATATTTATAAATGGAGGAAAAATGGATAAAAGAATTTTTGTTTCTAAAAAACAGGGATTTCAAGTTGAGGGAAACTCGCTTTTAAATGAAATCAGAGAAAATTTATACGAAACTGGTCTTGAAAGAGTTGAACTTTACAATGTGTATGATATTTTTAACTGCGACGAAGAGGATGTAGAACTTTTAAAAACTAAAGTTTTATCAGAAATTGTTACAGACAATGTGTATGACAGCATTGAACTTGAGGGGAAAACTTATGTTGCAATAGAAAATCTTCCTGGACAATATGATCAGAGAGCTGATTCTGCTGAGCAGTGCCTTGTGCTTTTAAACAACAAAGACGGAGTTACAATTAAAAGCGGAAGAGTAATAGTTTTTTACGGTGAAGTAAAAGATTTGGACAGAATCAAAAAATATCTGATAAATCCTGTGGAAACAAGGGAAAAAGATTTAAACATTATTGAAAACAATGAAGATGTTACAGTAGAGCCTGTACCTGTTCTTGAAGGATTCAGAAAACTTACAAGAGCAGAACTTGAAAAATTTGTAAGTGATAATGGACTTGCAATGACAGCAGATGACCTAGAACATATTCAAAAATATTTCACAGAGGAAGACAGAGATCCTACTGAAACAGAGATAAAAGTTCTTGATACTTATTGGTCTGATCACTGCAGACATACAACATTTGAAACATATTTAAAAAGCGTAACAATAGAAAAAGGACAGATGACAGAAGCTATTCAAAAAGCATATGAAAAATATCTTGAGCTTAGAACAACTGTTCATAATAATAAAAAACCAATGACTCTTATGGATATGGGAACTCTTGGCGGAAAATATATGAGAAAAATCGGAAAACTTGAGGATATGGAAATTTCTGATGAGATAAATGCCTGCAGTATAGAAGTGGACATTGATGTTGACGGAGAAACAGAAAAATGGCTTCTTATGTTTAAAAATGAAACTCATAACCATCCTACAGAGATTGAACCATTTGGAGGAGCAAGCACTTGTATAGGAGGAGCTATAAGAGATCCTCTTTCAGGAAGAGCTTATGTTTATCAGGCAATGAGAATTACAGGAGCAGGAGATATCTGTGAAAAACTAGAGGATACTCTTCCGAATAAACTTCCTCAAGTAAGAATTTCAAAAGGAGCTGCTCAAGGATATTCATCTTACGGAAACCAAATCGGACTGGCAACAACATTTGTAAAAGAATTATACCATAACGGATATAAAGCTAAGAGAATGGAAGTTGGAGCTGTAGTTGGAGCTGTTAAAAAAGAATATGTTTTAAGAGAAGAGCCAAAACCAGGAGATTTAGTAATTGTTCTTGGAGGAAAAACAGGAAGAGATGGTGTTGGAGGAGCAACAGGTTCATCTAAAGAGCATAACGATTCATCTCTTACTAAATGTTCTTCAGAAGTTCAAAAAGGAAATGCTCCAATAGAAAGAAAAATTCAAAGAGCATTCAGAAATCCTGAAGTTACAAAACTTATTAAAAAATCAAACGACTTTGGAGCTGGAGGAGTTTCAGTTGCGATAGGGGAACTTGCAAGAGGAATAGAAGTAAATCTGGATATGGTATCAGTAAAATATCTTGGACTTAGCGGAACAGAACTTGCAATCAGTGAATCTCAAGAGAGAATGGCTGTTGTTATAGCTCCGGAAAACAGAGAAAAATTCGAAGCATTAATGAAAGAAGAAAATCTTGAAACTAGACTTGTAGCAAAAGTAACAGAAAAAGAAAATCTTGTAATAAAATTCAGAGGAGAAACAATTGTTGATATAGCAAGAAGTTTCTTAGATACAAACGGAGTAAGACAAGAACAGGATGTAAAAGTTGAAGCCCCTGTTAAACAAGAGATATTCAAATCTGAAAAAACAGGATCACTTAAAGAAAAACTTACAGCAACATTAAGAGATATGAATGTAGCTTCTCAAAGAGGAATGGTAGAGATGTTTGACTCAACAGTAGGTCGTTCAACAGTTCTTATGCCATATGGAGGAAAGTATCAATTAACAGAAAGTGAAGCAAGCATTCAAAAATTCCCTACACTTGGATTTACAAATACAGCTTCTGTTCTTACATATGGATTTAATCCATATATTTCTGAAAAATCTCCATATCTTGGAGCAATCTATGCTGTAATAGAATCTCTTGCAAGATTGACAGCTGTGGGAGCAGATTATACAAAAGCAAGACTTACATTCCAAGAATATTTTGAAAAACTTGGAAAAGACTCTTCAAGATGGGGAAAACCATTTATGGCTCTTCTTGGAGCATTAGAAGCTCAAGTTGAGTTTGAAACTCCTGCTATTGGAGGAAAAGACAGTATGAGCGGAACATTTAAAAATATTGATGTTCCTCCTACATTAATTTCTTTTGCAGTAACAACAGAAAAAACTCAGAATATAATATCTTCTGAATTTAAATCAGCAGGAAATTATATATATTTAGTAAAACCATATTACAATGAAGATTTCACACCTGTTTACAGTACAGTGAAAGCAGTATTTAATAATGTAAGAAAAGAAATGCAAAAAGGTAACATTGTATCAGCTTCAGTTGTAAAAATGGGAGGAACTGCAGAGGCATTATTTAAAATGTCTTTCGGAAACAAACTTGGTATGAATGTTCAAAATACAGAAATAGATTTATTTGATATGTTCCCGGGAGCACTTGTTGTTGAATCAAAACAAAGACTTATTTTCGGAGATTTCCTTGGAATAGTTGATGATACAGGAGAAATAACAATTAACGATACAACATTTGATATAGATGAAGCAATCAGTATTTGGGAAGAAAGATATGCTAAAATATATCCTTATGATACAGGAGCAGAAGATAAAAAAGTATTTGCACCTGTTGAGAAAAAAGCAGAATTGAAACAAAAAGCATCTGTTTTATATGATAAACCAAAAGTTTTAGTTCTTGCTTTCCCTGGAACAAACTCAGAGTATGATACAGCAAAAGCTTTTGAAAGAGCAGGAGGACAGTCAGAAATATTTGTAATTAATAATTTAACTGTTAAAAATATGGAAGCTTCAATAGATGAGCTTAGCAGAAAAATAAGAGAGGCACAAATAGTTGCACTTCCAGGAGGATTCAGTGCAGGAGACGAACCTGACGGTTCAGGAAAATTCATAACAAATATTCTGCTTAATCCAAAAGTTAAAGCAGCTATAAAAGATTTCTTGGCAAATGAAGGACTTATGTTGGGGATCTGTAATGGATTCCAAGCTCTTGTAAAATCAGGACTTCTTCCTTACGGAGATATGGATAAATTATCAGAAAACTCACCTACACTTTTCAGAAATGATATTAACCGTCATATATCAAGAATAGTAACAACAAGAGTTGCTTCAAACTCTTCTCCTTGGTTGTCATCATTTAATATTGGGGACAGACATTCAATAGCAGTATCTCACGGAGAAGGAAAATTTGTTGTCAGCGAAGAACTTGCAAAAGAATTATTCGAAAACGGACAAGTTGCTACACAATATTGTAATTTAAAAGGTGAACCTACAATGGATGGAAAATATAACCTTAACGGTTCATATTATGCAATAGAAGGTATCACTTCAAAAGATGGACATATTTTTGGAAAAATGGGACACTCAGAGCGTTATGAAGAGGGAACATTCCAAAATATTTACGGAGAAAAAATGCAGGATATATTCCAAAATGGGGTAAATTTCTTTAAAAAATAAGAATAATTGTAATATTTTTAGTACGAGTTATATAAATAAGGACGAGGATAATAAAAAATGAGAGAATTTGATTATATATTGAACGAAATTCATGAAGAATGTGGAGTATTTGGAATTTATAATGTAGAAAATGCAGCTCAGCTTACATATTATGGGCTACACTCACTTCAACACAGAGGTCAGCAGGGGGCAGGAATTGCTACTTCTGATAATGGGCATATTTTAAGACACAGAGGAAATGGACTTGTAATAGAAGTATTCAATACAGAAAATATATCTGTATTAAAAGGAAATATGGCAATAGGGCATGTGAGAATGGGAGATTCAAAAGCTCCGGGAATAGAAAATATTCAGCCTTTATTGGTTCGTTCTCATTTGGGAGACTTTGTTGTTGCACATAACGGAAAAATAGTAAACGGTGACCAGTTAAGAATGCAGCTTGAATTTGAGGGAAGTATATTTCAATCATCTTCAGACAGCGAAATTTTATGTCATCTTATTCAAAAAGAATCCGGAACATTTACAGAGAAACTTACAAAAGCGGTGGCAAAACTTGAGGGAGCTTTCTCATTTGTAGTTATGACAGGAAGTACAATTTATGCTATAAGAGATAAAAATGGGCTTCATCCTCTTTCGCTTGCACAGCTTGGAGACGGATATGTAGTAAGTTCAGAAACTGTTGCTTTTGAAACTTTGGGAGCAAAATTTATAAGAGGAATAAAACCAGGAGAAATTTTAAAAATAAACAGAGAAGGATTGAAATCTATTCTTTATACAAATTGTACACAAGATAAAATGTGTTCAATGGAATTCATTTATTTCTCAAGACCGGACAGTACAATAAACGGATTGAATGTACATACATCAAGAAGAATTTGTGGAAGGCTTTTGGCAGAAGAAGCTCCTTGTCCTGAAGCAGATATGGTAATCGGAGTTCCAGACTCATCATTGTCTGCTGCTGTGGGATATGCAGACGGTTCAGGTCTTCCTTATGAAACAGGTTTAATCAAAAATCGTTATATAGGAAGAACATTTATTCAGCCTACACAGAAAGAGAGAGAAAGAGGAGTAAAAATGAAACTTTCTCCAATGCCTTCTGTAATAGCAGGAAAGAAAATAGTTCTTGTTGATGACTCAATAGTAAGGGGAACAACAAGTAAATATATAATTAAACTGTTAAAAGAAGCGGGAGCAAAAGAGGTGCATGTAAGAATTGCTTCTCCGACAATGATAGCTCCATGTTTCTATGGTGTTGACACATCGAGTCTTGAAGATTTGATCAGTGCAAGAATGAATATTGAAGAATTAAGAGAATACATTGCTGCTGATTCTCTGGCATTTTTATCAGTGGAAGGGCTTAGAAAAGGGCTTGGAGACAATATCTGTGCAGCTTGTTTTGACAAAAACTACCCAACATACCTATTTGGATTAGATAAAAAATTTGAAAAAGAAAAGGAAGGTAAATAAAGATGAGTAAAAAATATATGGAATCAGGTGTAAACTTAGAAGCTGGATATGAATCAGTGAGAAGAATAAAATCTCATGTTGAAAGAACGAAAGTAAAAGGAATGATAGACAGCCTTGGTGCATTTGGAGGAATGTTTAACTTATCATCTTTAGGATACAAAGAGCCTGTCTTAATAAGCGGAACAGACGGAGTTGGAACAAAACTTATGCTTGCATTTGAAATGGATAAACATGATACAATCGGACAAGATGTTGTAGCAATGTGTGTAAATGATGTACTTGTTCAAGGGGCTATGCCTATATTTTTCCTTGATTATGTGGCAGTGGGAAAAAATTTCCCTCAGCAGATAGAACAGATTGTAAAAGGTGTAGCTGATGGATGCGTTCTTTCTGAATGTGGACTTATCGGAGGAGAAACAGCAGAAATGCCTGATATGTATGAGGTAGGAGATTATGACCTTGCAGGTTTCTGTGTAGGTGTGGTTGAAAAAAGTAAACTTATTACAGGTGCAAATGTTAAGAAAGGAAATAAAATCATAGGACTTACTTCTTCAGGAGTACACTCAAACGGATTTTCTCTTGTAAGAAAAATAGTTATGAAAGATAAGCATCTTGATTTAAATGGATATAAAGATGTTTTCGGAGGAAAAACTCTTGGAGAAACTCTTCTTGCTCCGACAAGAATATATGTTAAAACAATAAAAGCTTTGTTAAACGAAGTTGAAGTAAATGGAATGTGTCATATTACAGGAGGAGGTTTCTATGAAAATGTACCTAGAATACTTCCTGAAGGATTACAGGCAAAAATTGATACAAGAAAAATAGATACTCCTGAAATTTTCAAATTCTTAGCTAAAGAGGGAGATATACCTAACGAAGATATGTATAATGTTTTCAATATGGGAATAGGATTTATGATAATTGTAGACGAAGACAAAGTTGAAAAAACTATGGAAGTTTTAAAAGCTAACGGAGAAAGTCCTGTACTTCTTGGAGAGATAGTTGAGGGAGAAGGAGTAGACCTTATATGGTAAGAGTAGCTGTATTCGCTTCCGGAAACGGAGGAAATTTTGAGAGTATAGTAAAAACGAGCAGAGAGTGGGAACACTCTCCTTGCTCAATAGAACTTCTTATTGTTGACAAAGAAAAAGCTTTTGCAATAGAAAGAGCCAAAAAATTAGGTATACCTTATTATGTGGTTTCTTTAAAAGAGTGTGGAAGTAAAAAGATATATGAAGAGAAAATAATAGAGATTTTAAAAGAAAATAAAATTGAACTGATAGCTCTTGCGGGATATATGAAAATAATTTCTGAAGTATTATTAAATGCTTACAGAAACAAAATCATAAATATACATCCTGCATATCTTCCAAATTTTCCGGGAAAAGACGGAATAGGGGATGCTTTCAGAGCAGGAGCGAAAGAAACAGGAGTAACAATCCACTATGTTGATGAGGGAGTAGATTCAGGAGAGATAATCTATCAGGAAAAACTCGTGATTGATAAATCTTGGAATATTGAAAAATTGGAAGAGGAAATCCATAAGATTGAACACAGAATATATCCAATGGTTTTAAAACAGTTATGTGAAAAAATTGAGGAGGCAGAAAAATAAAATGAAAAGAGCATTGATAAGCGTTTCAGATAAAACAGGAATAATAGAGTTTGCAAAGGAGCTTTCAGAACAGGGATATGAAATAATTTCAACAGGGGGAACAAAAAAAGCTCTTGATGAAGCAGGACTTAAAACACTTTCTATTTCTGAAATTACTCATTTTCCTGAAATGATGGACGGAAGAGTAAAAACTCTTCACCCAAATGTTCACGGAGGACTGCTTTGTGTAAGAGATAATACAGAACATATGAAAGATTTGGTTGAAAATAAAATTGAACTTATAGACCTTGTGGTTGTAAATCTTTATCCATTTAAAGAAACTCTTAAAAAAGGCGGAACACATGAAGAACTTATTGAAAATATAGACATTGGCGGACCAAGTATGTTAAGAAGTGCTGCCAAAAATCATAAGTTTGTAACTGTGTGTGTAGACCCTGCTGATTATGAAAGAGTTATTGCAGAAATAAAAGAGCATGGAGATACAACTTTAGAATTCAGACAGGAACTTGCAGCAAAAGTATTCAGAACAACAGCAGCTTATGATGCTCTTATAGCAGGATATCTGACAAGCAAAGTAGGGGTAGAATATCCTGAAAAATTAACTCTTACTTATGAAAAAGTTCAGGATTTAAGATACGGAGAAAATCCTCATCAGTCAGCAGCATTTTATGGAGCTCCGATAGCCGGATATTCAATAGCCGGAGCTAAACAGCTTCATGGAAAAGAACTTTCATATAATAATATTCAAGATGCAAATGGAGCTATTGAAATTTTAAGAGAGTTCAAAGATGGCAAAAAAGCTGTTGTAGCAGTAAAACATACAAATCCTTGCGGAGTAGGACTTGGAGATACATTAAAAGAAGCTTGGGACAAAGCTTATGAAGCTGATCCGATTTCAATATTTGGAGGAATTGTAGCAGTAAATGATACTGTTGATGAGGATGTAGCAGAAGAACTTCACAAACTTTTCCTTGAAATAGTAATTGCTCCTGCCTTTACAGAAAAAGCTCTTGAAATATTAAAAACTAAGAAGAACATAAGACTTATGACTCTTGATATCAATCAGGAAATTATAAACAAACAGAGAGTTATGGGAGTTAATGACGGACTTCTTGTTCAGGATATTGACTACGGAACAGTTTCAGCAGAAGATTTAATTTGTGTTACAGAAACAAAACCTAGCGAAGAAGATATAAAAGAGATGCTGTTTGGATGGAAAGTTGTAAAAAATGTAAAATCTAACGCAATAGTAATCAGTAAAGGAAACCAGACTCTTGGAATCGGAGCAGGACAAATGAACAGAGTGGGAGCTGCTAAAATAGCTCTTGAGCAGGCAGGAGAAAAATCGAAAGGTTCATATATGGCTTCAGATGCTTTCTTTCCGATGCCTGATACAGTAGAGCTTGCTGTAAAATATGGAGTAAAAGCAATAATTCAGCCTGGAGGATCTATAAAAGACCAGCTTTCAATAGATGTGTGCAACGCAAACGGAATAGCAATGGTATTCACAAAAATGAGACACTTTAAACACTAATCACTAATTTTTATTATAAGGAGTATTTAAATGAAAGTATTAGTTATCGGAAAAGGCGGAAGAGAACACGCTCTTGCATGGAAACTTAACCAGAGCCACCTTGTAGAAAAAATATATATTGCTCCCGGAAATCCGGGAACAGCTTCATTTGGTATAAATGTAAATATAAAAGATGATGATATTGAAGGACTTGCTGAATTTGCACAAAAAGAAGGAATTGATCTGACAGTCGTAGGTCCTGAAACAACTTTGGCTCTTGGGGCGGCAGATGCTTTTGAAAAAAGAGGGCTGAAAATTTTTGGACCTAAAAAAGCAGTGGCAAGACTTGAAAGCAGTAAAGATTTTGCAAAACATATTATGAACAAATATAATGTTCCAACAGGAGCATATGAAACTTTTACAGATTATGAAAAAGCAAAAGCTTATGTTGAAAAACATGGAGCTCCGATAGTTATTAAAGAGGATGGGCTGAAAGCGGGAAAAGGTGTAACCGTTGCTATGAAAATTGAAGAAGCTTTTGAAGCTCTTGAAATAGCTTTCGCAATTCCAAACAATAAAGTTGTAATTGAAGAATATCTTGATGGGTTTGAATTTTCTTTGATAGCTCTTGCTCATGAAGATAAAGTTATTCCTCTTGAAGTCGGACAGGACCATAAAAGAGTTTTTGACGGAGATAAAGGACCTAATACTGGAGGAATGGGAGTGTATTCTCCTGTAAGAAGAGTTACAAAAGAAATAATTGATGCAAGTGTAAATGAAATAATAAGACCGACTCTTGAAGGACTGAAAAAAGAGGGGCTGTCTTTCACAGGATTTATTTTTGCAGGAATTATGGATACAAAAGAGGGAGTAAAAACAATTGAGTTTAATGCAAGATTTGGAGATCCTGAAGCAGAAGTAATTCTTCCTAGAATGGAAAGTGATTTGTTACAGCTTATTCTTGATATAATGGATGGAAAAGAAACTGAAGTGGAGTGGAGTGACAAAACAACTGTGGGAGTAGTACTTGCTTCTGATGGATATCCGGCTTCTTCCACTCTTGATGAGGAAATATTTATAGATGAAAATATGGAATCTCATCTTTTCCACATGGGAACAAAAGAGAAAAACGGACATATTTATACTAACGGAGGAAGAGTTCTTATAGTTGTGGCAGAAGGAGATACTCTTGCAGAGGCTAAGAAAAAAGCATACAGTGATGTAGATAAAATAAAATGCAGAAAATTATTTTTTAGACATGACATAGGAGCGAAAGATGTGGTATAATAATTTCTATACCCAGAAAAAATTATTAAAAAATAAATATTTAAAAGGAGTATAAATAAGAATGAATACAATGAACGGAAAAATTGTAAAAGAAGCAATTACTTTTGATGATGTTCTGTTAATACCGGCAGAATCTCATGTATTACCTCAAGACATTCAGTTAAAAACTCAGCTGACAAAAAAAATTACTTTGAATGTGCCTATTTTAAGTGCTGCAATGGATACAGTTACTGAAGCTGACCTTGCAATAGCTCTTGCAAGACAAGGCGGATTAGGTTTTATTCACAAAAACATGACTATTGAAGAACAGGCAAAAGAGGTTGACAAAGTAAAAAGAAACGAAAGCGGAATGATAAAAGACCCTATTACTCTTTCAAAAGACAGCACTCTTGCAGACGCCGATGACCTTATGGGACAATACAAAATATCAGGACTGCCTGTAATCGAAGAAGATGGAAAATTAATCGGAATTATTACAAACAGAGATTTGAAATACAGAAAAGATTATGATACACCTGTTGTTGATGTAATGACAAAAGAAAATCTTATTACAGCTCCTGTGGGAACAAGTCTTGATGAAGCAAAAGATATTTTAATATCAAATAGAATAGAAAAACTTCCAATTGTTGATGAGAATGGATATTTAAAAGGACTTATCACAATAAAAGATATAGATAAAATTGTGGAATACCCAAACGCATGTAAAGATGAACACGGAAGATTGAGAGTCGGAGCAGCTGTTGGTGTGGGAAATGATACGATTGAAAGAGTTGCAGCTCTTGTAAAAGCCGGAGCAGATGTAATTACTGTTGACTCAGCTCACGGACATTCAGCGGGAGTTATAAAAAGAGTAAGAGAGATAAGAGAAGCTTTTCCTGATATTCAGCTTATAGCAGGAAATATTGTTACAGCTGAGGCAGCTCTTGCACTTATCGACGCAGGAGTAGATGCTGTAAAAGTAGGAATTGGTCCAGGTTCAATTTGTACAACAAGAGTTGTTGCAGGAGTAGGAGTTCCTCAGCTTACAGCAGTAAACGATGTATACCAAGTATGTAAAGACAGAGGAATCGGAGTTATTGCTGACGGAGGAATAAAACTTTCTGGAGATATTGTAAAAGCTCTTGCTTGTGGAGCAGACTGTGTAATGCTTGGAGGACTTCTTGCAGGAACAAAAGAAGCTCCGGGAGAAGAAGTAATTTATGAGGGAAGAAGATACAAAGTATATGTTGGAATGGGATCTCTTGCAGCAATGAAGAGAGGATCTAAAGACAGATATTTCCAAAACGATGCTAAAAAACTTGTTCCTGAGGGAATAGAAGGAAGAATAGCTTACAAAGGAGATTTGAAAGAGGTAATATTCCAACTTTGCGGAGGAATAAGAGCAGGTATGGGATACTGCGGAACTCCTACAATCAAAGATTTACAGCTTAACGGAAAATTTGTAAAAATAACAGGTGCAGGAATAAAGTATTTTTGAAATACATTAACTTT
>UQXM01000037.1 GCA_900545035.1 uncultured Fusobacterium sp.
AGGGGGTATGCTACTCTTGCAATGGAGCTTGACTGGGGACCAGATGGAGAAATATTTACAGTAGAAAATGAAGATTTTCAAAAGGATTCCTTAAAAATTTTTGGATATGATTACACTCATGAAAAAATGAAACCTTTAAGAGATTTATTTAAAGGAGCAAAAACAGCATACCTTTATAAATTAAATTCTGGAGTGAAAGCTAAAAATGATTACGCAGAGGCAAGATATTCAGGTGTAAGAGGAAATTCAATAAAAATTATTATTCAGCAAAATGTAGATGAAGAACAAAAATTTGATGTTACTGCAATGCTTGATGATATAAAAATTGACTTTCAGACAGTAGCAAAGGCTGCTGACCTTGTGGACAATGATTATATTATTTATAAAAAAGATGCAAATCTTACTAAAACAGCAGGAGTTGCTCTTACAGGCGGAACAAACGGAGAAGCTGTTACAGGGGCAAATCATCAATCATATTTAGATGCAGTAGAATCTTACAGTTTCAATACTATGGGATGTACATCTACTGAAAAAGAGGTTAAAGATTTATATGTGCAGTTTACAAAAAGAATGAGAGATGAAGTGGGAATAAAATTCCAGACTGTTGTTTACAGAACTGATGCTGATTATGAGGGAGTAATAAATGTACAGAATAAAGTTTTGGATAAGGGAATTCCTGAGAATGCAGCAATATTTTGGGTAACAGGTGCTGAAGCAGGATGTAATGTAAATGCTTCTGTATCAAATAAAAAGTATGATGGAGATTATATTATTGATACAAAATATACTCAATCACAACTTGAGGCAGGAATAAAAGCAGGACAGTTCCTGTTCCACAAAGCAGATAATGAAGTTTATGTACTGACAGATATAAACAGCTTTGTAACAATAACTACAGAGAAAAATGATGACTTCCAGTCAAATCAGGTTATCAGAGTTTTAGACCAGATAGGAAATGATATCGCAGTTCTTTTCAATAAAAAACATAACGGAAAATCAAGAAATAATAATCCTGGAAGAGAAGCTCTTTGGAAAGATATTGTAGCTCATCATCAGGAACTTGAGAGAGTGGAAGCTATTGAGAATTTTGACCCTAAAGCAGTTACAGTTGAAAAAGGACCTACCAAAAAATCAGTAATAGTTACGGATCCAGTTACTCCTGTGGCAGCAATGGAAATTTTATATATGACTGTTATCGTGGCATAGAGAGGTGATAAAGAATGGCTTTAAACGATAGAACAACAATGATGGCAAAGGATGCTGTATCAGGAAAACTTGCAGAAATATATGTAACTATTGATGATATTAGATACAATGTTATGTCTGCAATTAAATTTGAGGCAAAATATGAAAAAACAAAAACAGAAATTCCAATTCTTGGAAGAGTAAGTAAAGGGAATAAGGCTGTTGGCGGAAAAGGTAGCGGAACAATGACTGTTCACTATAATACATCAATTATAAGAGCAATGTTGGAAAAATACCAGAATACAGGAGAGGATACATACTTTGAAATAGAAGTTTCTAACGAGGATCCAACTTCAGCAGCAGGAAGACAAACTATTTTATACCAAAACTGTAATGTGGACGGGGGAATTTTATCTAAATTTGATGCAGATGCAGAATATTTAGATGAGGAAGTAGCTTTTACTTTTGAGAACTTTATTCTTAAAAATCAATTTAATATTTTAGAAGGTATGATGTAGGAGGAGATAAAAAAATGAATTTTGATATATTTTTTAAGCAAAATGCAATAGAGAAAGAAAATAAAAAAATTGTGGTGTCTGAAAGATTTAAGGACGAAGAGGGAAATTCTGCAAAATTTGAAATCAAAGCAATAACAGCAGCAGAGGATCAAGTATTAAGAGATACTTGTACGGCACTGAAAGAAATTCCGGGCAAAAAAGGGCAGTTTGTTCCTACTCTTAATGCGACAAAATATTTATCAATGTTGTGTGCGGCTTGTATTGTTTATCCCGAACTTGGAAATGCAGCTCTTCAAGACAGCTATGGAGTAAAAACAAAACCAGAACTTTTAACAGCGATGTTGCTTCCTGCCGAATATCAAGATTTAGCAGCAGAAGTTCAAAATATAAACGGATTCAAAACACAGGAAGATTTAACTGAAGAAGCAAAAAACTAATTTTAAGTGGGGACAGTGAGGCAAATATTGCTTATTACTGCCTCCACAAATTTCATATGACACCGGGAGAATATTTTAGGCTTTCCCGTGAAGAAAAGGCTTTTGTAGCTGCGGCTATAAAAATTAAAATCGACAGGGAAAATAAAAAATAATCTCATTGGAGGTGAGTAAATGGCAACGATACAAAGTTCTATACAATTAATGGATGGAATGTCAAAACCATTAGCTTCTATTGTCAGTGCTATTAATTTAATAATTTCAGCACTGGATAAAGTTAATGGGACAAATGTTAATATAAATACTTCTGAACTTACAGGAGCAAGAGCTGAAATAATAAAAGCGGGAGCTGATTTAAAAAGATTAGAAAATAATATTACAGAAAATATCAGAAGAAATGAAGAAGCTCAAAATGATTTTAACAGATCTTTAAGAAACGGGGTTTCAAATGCAGATAACCTTTATTCTAAAATAAAAAGATATATTGGTGTATATGCAGGAATTCAAGGTCTGAAAAATAGTTTTAACTTATCTGATACAGTAACACAAAACACTGCCAGATTAAATTTGATGCTGGATAATTATAATTCCCCTAACGAGAAAATCGTAAATAATAACCAAACAGCAATAAATAATACTGATAATTCAATATATTCAGATGTTTTAAATAATACCAAGAATATTATAAATAATAGCGAAAAAAACTTGATAAACAATATCGATAATTCTGTTTCTTCTGATATTTTAAAAAATCAAATCAGTAATAATTCTATAGATAATACAAAAACTGTTATAACAGAAAATCAAGGAACAAATATAAATCTTCCTCAATTGCAGGATATGATTTTCGAGTCTGCTCAAAGGTCAAGAGGAGATTATCTTGCTACATCTGACAGTATTGGGAAAATGGGGCTTATGGCTGGAGATGCTTTCAGTTCCGGGCAAGAAATTGTAAATTTTATGGAACTTATCAATAAGCAATTCAAAATTGCAGGAGCAAATGCAGCTGGAATAGATGCTGCAATGCTTCAATTAACTCAAGCAATGGGATCGGGAGTTTTGAGAGGAGAAGAATATAATAGTATTCTTGAACAAGCTCCAGTGATTATTCAAAATATAGCAAAGTATCTCAATGTTCCAAAAGGGCAACTGAAAAATATGGCTGCAGAGGGAAAAATTACAGCTGATGTGGTAAAAAATGCAATGTTTTATGCTGCAGCAGATATCAATAAAAAATTTGAAGCTATTCCAAAAACTTTTAGAGATTCTGTTGTAAATATGAAAAATAATTTTGTAAAAGAATTTCTTCCGATTTCTCAAAAATTAAATACCTTTGTAAATAGTGAAGAATTTATAATTTTTACAAATGGTATTATAAAAGGTATGGGTTCAGTTGTAAGAGTTACAGTATCAGCTCTTGATATAATGGGAAAAATCGGAAAATTTACCCACAATAATTGGAATGTTATGGCTCCTGTAATTGGCGGAGTAACAACTGCTGTTATAGCTTACAAATCAGCTCTTATACTTTCAAACATTGAGCTTATAAAAAATAATATTCTACAGGGAAAAAATACTTTAGGAGCAGTTCTTATGGGGGCTAAAAATTTCTATCTCGCAACTTCTACTTTTATGGCAACAGTGGCAACAAAAGGATTAAATGCAGCTCTTATGGCAAGTCCTTTAGGGATAGTTGCTGGAGGACTAGCTTTGGTAGTTGGCGGATTATATGCAGGAGTAGCAGCTTTTAATGCTCTTACAGGAAAAGCAGTGTCAGCAACAGGAATTATTACTGGAAGTATAGCAGCACTTGTAGGAAGTGTTTTAAACTACGGTGTATTTCTATGGAATAATTTAGTTTCTGTTGCAGAAGCATTTGTAAATATTTGGAAGCACCCTATTTATTCTGTAAAAAAATTATTTTGGGATTTAGTAATAAGTATTTTAGATATATTTAATAATTTTTCAGGAATCGTGGATACTATTGCCGGAACAGATTACAGTAAAAAAATAAAAGATTACAGAACATCCATTCAAGCAGATTTGGATATTGCAAAACCAAAAGATTATATCGATTCAAATTTAAAAATAAATCCTTTTAATACTGGTAGTATGATGAAAACTACATATGAAAAAACAGCAGAGGTTGGAAATATATTTAAAAATGAAACAGCTGTTGATATGACAGAATCTAATGATTATTTGAAAGGAATTTTAAATAATACAGCTTCTATGTCTGATGGACTGGATTTAACAACAGAGGAAATTAAATATATGAGAGATGCCGCTGAAATGGAAGTTATAAATAAATTTACTACTGCTGAAATTAAAATGGAAGTTCAAAACAGCAATACGATTTCCAATAATATGGATATCCATGATGTTATAGATGAAATCACAAATTATCTGCAGGAGAAAATGCAAATGACAGCTGAGGGGGTGCATAGTTAATGTATTTATGTTATATGAATGGAATATTAATGCCTGTTGCTCCTTCAAAAATTAGTACCAAGATAAAAAATAAGAACAGAACAATTACATTAATCAATGAGGGAGAAGCAAATATTTTAAAAAGTGCAGGTTTGCAGGAAATATCTTTTAACATGATGATACCTGCATATAAATATCCTTTTGCATTGTATCTTGGCGGAATATTTTTGCCGATTTCTTATTATCTTGAAATTCTTGAGAAATTGAAAAATGACAGAAAGCCTTTTCAGCTCATAATAATTAGAGAGGGAATACTTGGAAGTCTGGGATTTGATACAAATTTAAAAGTTTCTCTTGAAGATTATCAGATTTTGGAAGATGCGGGAAATGGAAGAGATATAAGTGTCTCTGTGAAATTGAAGCAATATCAAGAAAAAGTAAATACAGCTGTGAGAGTTGTTGCTACAGCACTTGGCGGAACAAAATATATTCTTGGGAAAGTAAGAGATACAAGCTCAAAAGTGGCAGAAAAAACTTATAAAGTTAAAGAGGGGGATACCTTATACACTATCGCCAAAAAAGAGCTTGGTAATGGAGAAAAATATCGCGAACTTGTTACTCTTAATAAACTGGGAAACCCTCGTGAAATAGAGGTAGGACAGGTGATAAGACTTGGATGATATAAATTTGATTATTCAAACAAATTCAGGAGCAATACTGCCTTCTGTTCTTGAGGGGATATCCTGGGAAACTGAGAGAAAAGAAACTCCGGGAAGATTGACTTTTAAATGTCTTTTTGATGAGAAAAATATTTTTGAAGAAGGGGATATTGTAACAGTAAGTTATAAAGGAACTCCGTTTTTTTATGGGTATATTTTTACGATAAGCAGAGATAAAAATGGAATTTCTTCTGTTACTGCATACGACCAGCTGAGATATTTAAAAAATAAAGATGTTTATGATTACAGAAATAAAAAAGCTTCTGATGTTATAAAAATGCTTGCTGCTGATTTTAAACTGACAGTGGGAGAAATAGAAGATACAAAATTTATCATTCCGAAAAGGCTTGAGGATAATGTGAGCTTATTTGATATTATCCAGACAGCCCTTGGAATAACTCTTCAAAATACAAAAAAGTTGTATGTTTTATATGATGATGTTGGAAAATTGACTTTGAAAGATATTGAAAAAATGAAGCTTGATATTACTATTGATGATACAGTTTCAGAAAATTATAGTTATAAAACAAGTATAGAAAATAGCTATAATCAAATAAAATTGGTAGAAAATAACAAAACTGAGGGAAAAAGAAAACCTTTTGTATTCCCTGATGCGGGGAATATTATTAAGTGGGGAGTTCTCCAGTATTTTGATAAAGTGGGAGAAAAAGAAAATATAGAGATGAAAGGAAATGCTCTTTTGAAAATTTATAATAAGAAGGGCAGAAGCCTTTCAATAAAAAATGTTTTTGGAGATATCAGAGTAAGAGCTGGAACAAGTGTTGTTGTAAGATTAAATTTAGTAGATGTACAGGTAAGTAATTTTATGCTTGTGGAAAAAGTAAAACATACTTTTAAATTTCAGGAACATTTTATGGATTTAACACTGAGAGGAGGGGATATAGGATGATTGAAATTATAAAAAAAGTTGCTGAACAAGTTTTTGAAAGTATGAAACCTACAACTATTATATATGGAACAGTTGAAACTGTATCTCCTCTTACAGTAAGAATCGATCAGAAAAAATTACTGGAAGCAGAGGATTTAATTTTATCTCATTTTTTGCGAGAGCATTATATAGATATTACTGTTTCCCATAAAACAGAAAGTATTTATGGCTCTTGGAATACTTCTCACAGCCACCCTGATGCAGGAACGGCAGCAATTCCGACAGGACACAGGCATGAATACAAAGGAAGAAAAAAGATTTTAGTTCATTATGGATTGAAAGAAGGAGAAAAACTTGCTTTGATAAGAATACAAGGGGGACAGATGTATTATATTATTGACAGACTTGAGGATCCTATTGTGGAAGGAGAGTGGATATAATGGTACCCATGAGAGATACAAGAAATGATATAAATCAGAATATTACAGTCGAAGAAAGTCCTACCAAAACATATAAAATGAAACTTTTTGGTGATAGAATAAATGGAAAAACAGATGAGCAGGAAGCTATGAAACAGGCAATTTACAAAATTCTTAATACTGAAAGATACAGTTATCCTATCTATTCCTGGAACTATGGAATTGAGTTGAAAGATTTATTTGGAAAACCGAAAAGTTTTTGTAAAAGTGAAATAAAAAGAAGAGTAAAAGAAGCACTTCTCCAAGATGAAAGAATTTTGGAAGTAAGTGCTTTTTCTTTTGAAGATAAAAAAAGAAGAGAACTAGCTGTAACATTTACTGCAAAGACTATCTATGTAGAAATAAATATTACGAAGGGGGTACAAATTTAGATGTTTGAAGAAAAAACTTATGAAAAAATTATGCAGGATAAACTTAGCAAAGTTCCTTCTGATGTAGATAAAAGAGAGGGTTCTGTCGTTTATGATGCAATGGCTCCCAATGCTATGGAAACAAAAGAGATGTATCTGGAGCTTGAAACATATTATCAAGAAACTTTTGGAAGTACAGCAAGCAGAAAATATCTTATTGAAAGAGCAAAAGAAAGAGGAATATATCCGAAACCTGCCAGTGCAGGAAGTTTTAAAGGAGTTTTTAATATCGATGTAGAAATCGGTACAAGATTTAGTTTGGAACAATACAATTATGTTGTAAAAGAAAAATTGGATAGTGGGAATCATGAATATAAACTACAATGTGAAACTGTCGGAAATGGTCCCAATGCTACTTTTGGAGATTTAATTCCTATTGAATATATTGAGGGGCTTACTTCTGCAAAACTTACAGAAATTTTAATTCCTGGAGAAGATGAAGAGGAAACAGAAAAATTCAGGCAAAGATATATTGAAAGTTTTGAGCCACAGGCTTTTGGAGGAAATATTAAAGATTATGAAGAAAAAACTTTATCTATTGCAGGAGTTGGAGCTGTGAGAGTTACTCCAGTTTGGAAAGGTGGGGGAACAGTCAGACTGACAATTTTAGACAGCACTTTTAATGCAGCCACTGATGAACTTGTAAAAACTGTTCAGACAGAAATAGATCCTACTCAAGACGGACAGGGTTTAGGTCTTGCTCCAATAGACCATAGAGTTACAGTAGATGCTCCTGAAAAAATATCAATAATTGTTACAACCAAGGTTGAACTAAATGATGTTGAATGGGGAACAATAGAAACAGATGTGAAAGAAATTATTGAAAATTATTTTTTGGAACTCAGAAAAAATTGGGCAAAAGAGGAAAATATTATTGTTCGTGTAGCACAGATAGAAGCTAAAATTTTATCTATTGACGGAATAGTAGATATTTCTGATACAAAAATAAACGGAAAAGCAGAAAATTTAATACTGACAGCTTATCAAATTCCTGTATATGGGGGGGTCTCAAATGAATGATTTATTTACTAGAAATTATGAAGCAGAACTTCTCAAATATCTTCCTGACTATATGCAGGAATATAGAGAAATTCAGGTAATACTCAATTCTGAAAAAGGAATTGTAGAACAGCTGTGGAAAGATTTTATTCAGGGATTTAAAAATAATTTTATCAATTATGCTGATGAAACAGGTATTGAATTATTTGAAAATATGATGGGGATAAAACCAAATATAAATGACAGTTTAGAAGTTAGGAGGGAAAATATTTTAATAAAATGGAATTCACAGCCTCCTTATACTTGGTGGTTTTTGAAAAGATTTTTGAATAGTATTCTTGGGGAAGGGACGAATGAACCTATAAGAGATTTGAGCATACAGGAACTCAGAATAATTACTCATATCACAACTATTGGAACAATTTCAAGTTTATATGACACATTAAGATATATGATACCTGCAAATATGACCCTTATTTTTGACAATAAATTAAATCAAAAAGGAAATGGGGGCATACATCTTGCAGGCTGTGTTATGGCATCAATTTATAATAATCAGGAGGTAACATTAAATGGCTAAATATAAAGAAACAGTCCATACTGATAAAGCTTTTGCTCTGATTGGAAAAATGGTTGCTGGAAAAATATCAGAACTGGAATTTACTAAAATAAAAGTTTCTGATAAAGATTATAGTAAACATACAGCAGAAGAATTAAAAAAATTAACAGCACTTGAGCAGATAAAACAAGAAACAGAAGTCAGTGAAAAAACTTTGGCAGGGGATAGTGCTGTAAATGTTCATGGAATTATTTACAATACCGATTTGCAGAATTCTTATTATTTAAGAACTCTTGGGCTGTATGCAAATGACCCTGATGAGGGAGAAATTCTTTATTCTGTTACAGCAACAGAGGTAGGAGACTATATACCAACTCCAAACGGAAATAATATCACAACAGCAATAATTGATATTTTGACAGAAATATCTGATGCAGAGGTTAACCTTGAGGGAAATCCGTCGGCTCTTGTAGACGTGTCAATGCTTAATAAAAAATTAGACAGAGGAGAGGGACTTGAAAAAGAATTTGACAGTGCTGTAAAAATTGTGACAGAACTTAAGAAAAAACAAAATAAAGAGGACAGTACTTTAAAAACTGTTGTGAAAACAATAGTTGGGGCAATCAATGAACTTTTTGATAATAAACTTGAAAAAGGCGGTTATACAGGAACAGCTAAAAATCTTTTAACAGAGATTTCCAAAATTGCAAGTAAATCTGTTCTTGGAAGAATAATTATAGGAAAAGGGATTTCTGTTGACAGTTCTGGAAGAACTTCTATAGTTTCTAAAAATGATGGAATTATTGTTAATGAAAATGATATTCAGCTGGATACAGTGGATAATGTTACAACTGACAGCGGAACTAAACCTCTTTCAGCAAGACAGGGGAAAAAATTAGAGGAAAATAAACAGAATAAAAATGATGATACCCTAAAAACTACAGCTAAAAATATTGTCGGAGCTATTAATGAACTTTTTTCTGGGAAAGCTAATAAAGCACACAGTCACGGAAATTCTGAAATAACTGATATAGATGCTTCCAAAATAAAAACAGGTACAATAGATATTTCTAGGTTACCGCAAGCTGCACTTGAAAGATGTGTTGTAGTAGCTGATGACACAGCAAGATTTAAACTTACAAAATCTCAAGTACAAGTCGGAGATTCTGTAAAAGTAACAAACCCAGATAACTTGATGTATATTGTTGTAGACGATACAAAATTAAATGTTGAGGCTGGGTATATTGCTTATTCTGCGGCGATAAAGTGGGATGGTATAAAAGATAAACCAAGTTTATTCCCACCGACAACACATACACATAAAAAAAATGAAATAACAGATTTTGCTCACACACATCCAGAGTATATAACAAGTGCTCAAATTGAGGAGAAATTTAAAATTTTCTGTCCAATAAGAGTAGGGGATATTCTTTTTACATCCAACAGTGAAAATCCCTCAACTTCTTGGTTAGGTACAACTTGGGAGTTATTACCTGACAATAAATTTCTTAAAACAGGAAGTACTCCACTACAACAGGCAGGAAGTAACAGTATAAAGATTGCTAAAGCAAACCTACCAACTGATAAATTACAAGTAGAATCACATTCTATGACGAGAGGAACTCAAAACATCACAGGATATATTCAATGGTATAAAGGAACTGAAAATAATAGTTCAAGCGGAGCTTTTACATATTCATATCGCGGTGGCGAAGGTTATGAAGGGCATAATAGCGGAACTTACCATAATCAATGTAAATTTACATTTGATGCTTCTCGTTCTTGGACAGGAAGTACTTCCTCTGCCTCTCCTTATACGACAGCTATGGGTAGTGGAACTCCTATTTCCATTAACCCCGAGCATATTACAATTAAAGCATGGAAAAGAACTAAGTAAGCCTTTTCCAAAACTTTAGAGTTATGTATCTTGTATCAATAGAAAGAGCTGTACCGTTTCCTAAAGTTTGAGTATACGGAGAAGCATTAAAGCTTTTGCTAGTTTCTGTATTAGTATAATAAGAATTAACAACAGCATTGCCACCTGAACCACCTTGAGATATTCCAGAAGATTCACCATTTGTCGGAATATTTACTGAGTTAGTATAATCCCAATTTGTTCTTATTTTAGTCAAAGCAGAAGTTTTTATAGTTCCTGAAAATGTATCTATGGGAATTTTAATATTAGGTAGATTAGCTTTTGTTATATTCACAGAATTACTTCCTCCGGTGCTTAAAGGTGTGCTTCCAGTTCTGATATATTTATCAGAAGTTATAAGTTCCCATGTAGTACCTAAATACAGAGTAGTAGGATTAATTTCATTCCACATTGGAAGCACTGAACCTACTGGAAAAGGACAGAAAATTTTAATTTTCAGCTAAATTAACCCTGCATTCTTTCTCATCAAATATATTCTATTTTGTTGGTCTATTGCGGATTTCTGTTGAATGTAATATTCCTCTGTAACCTTTGTATTGCTGTGTCCGGCAAATTCAGATGCTGTTTTAGTATCTGATAAATTATTTATTTGATTAATAGCTGTCTTCCTCAGACTGTGGGGATATAATTTTTCTATTCCTATTAATTTTCCCATTTTTCTTACTCTTCTTCTAATCGCTGTCTGGCTCATTTGATTAAAAGTATTTCTGTATTTTGCAGCAAATAAATAATCTGTTTTGATACCTTTTATTTCTCTTTCCTCAAGCAACTTTAAGATTAATTTTTTAGTTGTTGAGAAGAAAAACAGATCTCTGACTTTTCCCATTTTTTCCTTCACATCATGAAACATATTATTTTCCAAATCAAGCTGTGAAATTTTTAAACTGTGAACAGCACTTATCCTAAACCCACTGTCCAGAAACAGCTCCCATAAAAGTCTGCTGTTAATATCAAACTTTTTAGGATTGAGTTCCATTAATAAAGAAACTGTAAAAATTTCTTTCCAAGTGAGAAAATAACTTTCTCGTCTTTTATCCTGTTCTGTAATTTTTAATCTGTCCAATTTATCTCTAAACGGATGATGTTTTATCAAATCTCTTCTTACTGCCCATTTATAAAAACTACTTATTGCTGATAATTTCCCGTTAATTGTCCTGTTATTATTCCCAAGTTTTCTACAATAAATAATATACCTTTCCAATATCTCAATAATTTTCTTTAAAGTATCTTCTGATAATAAATATCTGTTGCCCTCATAAATATGTAAAAATTCCATAAAATTTGTCATGCTGTTTTTATAAGTTCTGTATGTTGTCTTTTGAGTAGCTGAATTTACAGCTATTCTGCTGTCTAAATATACTTGATATATTGCTTTATTTTTCTCTGATATTTTCATTTTTAAGCCTCCTGCATATATTGATAATTCAAATATACAAGAGGCTTTCATTACTTCCTAGAAAAATTTATTAAATTTATTTTTAAATTTTTCTAATGCCGGACTTGGTTTAGGCAGTTCAATACTCAATGGATTTACATCAGAAAATAAAATATTTTCTAGTTCTGTCATATAAGAATTATACTCATCCAATAACCCCTGTTCTGCCAGTAATTTTTCTCCTCTGCTGTCTGCGAAAAATTTATATTCTCTGTATTCCTTTTCTAAATCTGTAATCTCATCTTTTCCGGTAAGTAATTCTTTAATTTCTCCAAGTAATTTAATAATAGTTTTTAAATCTTTTAACATAAAATCTCATCTCCTTTATATTTTGTTAAATCTGTTTTTAAAACTTAATAATTTTTCTGATGGCTTAGGAAGAACTAAATTAGCCTTAAATGTTACTGCTTGAGCTTGTAATGAATACATCATCCCTCTAAGCTCTATCAGCATATTTATTAATTCTGTTGCAAGTGCAGGATCCTGCATTTCCATTTCTTTTAAAACCGATGGAGTGTCCATAGCTTCATATTCTCTGTATTGCATTTGTACCCTATCCAAATCTGTTGTGGTGTCTATCCACACATGATTTTCTTTGTCCCATTTCTGATTTATGGCTTCTTCCAATCTTGAAACAGTAATTATATCTTCATTTTCATTTATATATTGTCCTTCCTCAAGAGTTACAATTTCTTTATTTTTTTCAATAACAACTTCATTTTCAGTAAGTTCTCTCTGATTTCTTTTGAATTTTTCATATTCTGTTGCTTCCCTTACTGTATCTTGCTCGGGGATATATGTACAGAAGTAAGGAAGTTCTTTTCCTCCAAAGGTTTTGGCTGAATAACAAAATACATTCTCATGACCAAAGTGTTTGTACATATTTAATAACGGTCTATCAGATGTAAAATAAGTATCAGCTAAACCTTTTTTTATTGCTTTTTCTTTATTTGCATACCAATAGGTTTTTCCGTCTTCTTCTCCAAATTCTTCTTCCGGCTCTGTTATTTCTTCCGAAATTGTTTCTATTGGTGTTTCAGGGATATATTTTTCTACTATATCTGTTTCAGGATTGTATCTGATAATATCAGGAATATCCTCTCCCACATACACTAGAAATTCTCCTGAATATTTAAAATAATTTCTTGCAAATTCCAATTCTTTGTCAGAAGCTGGAATTTCAGATTTATATAAACATCTGGCAATATTTTGTTTTGCCAACTCTTTATCTAAATAAAAATACATTTCTTTTCTCCTTTCATTTATTTTATATATAGTTAAAAAAGATAAAATTTTTTAAAAATCGTTGGATATTTAAAATTTTCTGTCCAATAAGAGT
>UQXM01000038.1 GCA_900545035.1 uncultured Fusobacterium sp.
GAATTTTTAATTAACGGCAGTGAAAATTTTCAAAAAAATTTTTTATTTTTTCAAATAAATTTACATATTTTTATTTTTATATGTTATTATATACTAAAAATAAATTTTATTAATGGAGAAAAATAATGAAAGATGAAATTCTTGCAGAAATAAATGAGATAATAAAAGAATTTGAAATTGCAAAAAAAACAAAAACAGGGGTATATGCAGAGAAAAATTTTGCTCCGGACAGTATTCCCTCAGACCTTCCGTCTTTTTTGGCAAATAAAGATGAAAAAAAACCACGATTTTTCATAAGTTTTAGAATTGGATTTAACTTTGACGAACAATATATAATTCTTAAAGAGATTGAAATAAACGAAAGACTCGGAGACAGTTATCTTCTTTTTCCAAAGTTGGAAGAATTTTTTAAGAAAAGATTTTATCAGCCTATATCTTTTGGAAAGAATCTTACAGTAAGACCGGAAGATGAATTTGATGAATATTCTTATCAGTTTCTTGAAATTTTAAGAAGTCTTTTTTTGGAAAAAGCAGACCATTTTATAAGAAGAAGAGATATGAAAATACCTTATTTTCTTTTGGAAGCTCTTATTCCTGTATTTGAAGAAATATGTCTTAACTATATGCATATGGATATAGTTCCTGAAATAGAATTATATCAGGAGGGAAAAAATATTATAATAAATACGGAAAAGTTAGAAAGATGGTATCCTTTGGGACGCCGTTATATGATATACGAAGATCAGGATAAAGATTATAAAATAATAAAATCAAATTATGATCTTTCTCCTGTATTTATTTTAAAAAATCTTGCAGACGAAAAGAAAATAACAATTCCTAAAGAAAGTTTTGATTCAAGAAAATTTATCAAACTGTTTGAAAAAATTTTAAAAATAAAAGGAATTGAAGAACTGAAGAGTGCTCTTTACAAACCTCAAAAAATTGAAACAGGAATAATATTTGATGTTGAGAAGAATAAGTTGACAGCTTCGGTTGAAGCAATTTTTGACGGAAAAAGAAAAAAAGAGATAGATGAAGAGATATTTGCTGATGTCTTGGAAATTAAAAAGAAAACTTCAAGTGCAGAAAATCTGCTTTTAAAAAAAGGTTTTGTGTATGATAATGATGAAAATAAATTTTTTATGACATCTGAAAGTAAAATATTTGATTTTGTAAACGAAAATCTGAAAACAGAACAGGAAGATTTTTCTCATTTTTATTTATTTTATTCTCCGGAGTTTGAAAAAAGAAGATTTATCAGCGGACAGATAACAGTGAAGATTGAAAAGAAAAAAGAATTTATGTTTTATCTTGAATCTGATGTTCTTTCAAAATTCCAGATATCAGAAATTTTGGCAATAAACAAACCGTTAAAAAAATATTACAGGTTGGAAAACGGTGATATAATAAAGCTGGAAAAAACAGATATTACCAAAATAAATAATATTTTATGTGATATTTCCGCAACGAAATTTGAAATAATGTCAGGTGAGATAAAAAGGAGCAGATATTTTGATTTCTTTTTAAATAATTATAATCTGACATCTGAGAACTGCAAAGATTATTTCAAAACTGTTCCTGAAATAAAAGCGATAACAAGAGAATATCAAAAATTTGGTGTAAACTGGATGCTGAATTTGAAAGCAAAAAATATGGGAGGGATTCTTGCAGATGATATGGGTCTTGGAAAAACAATTCAGGCTTTGGGATTTTTAAGAATACTTCAATATTTATCACCGAAAAATGTTCATATGGTAATAGTTCCTAAAGTGGTACTGTACAATTGGGAAAATGAAATAAAAAAATTCTTTAAAGATATGAAATACAGAATTATTGCAGGGGAATCTTATGAAAGAAAAGAAAAGATTTTTAATATCTGTCCGGGAGAAGTGGTTATTACATCGTATACTTTTTTAGTAAAGGATATTGCATTTTATAACGGAATTAATTTTTCAGCTTTGATAATAGACGAAGCACAAATTATAAAAAATCGTAATTCATTGATGTTTAAATCAATAAATAAAATAAACAGAAAATCCTGCTTTGCACTTACAGGAACACCGATAGAAAACAATCTTCTTGAATTGTGGAGTATTTTTGAAACCATTCTTCCCGGATACTTGGGAACAGTGGCTTCTTTTAAGGAAAAATATATTTATATGAGAAACAACGATGTTTTAAGAGCATTTATAAAACCGTTTATTTTAAGAAGAATGAAAGATAAGGTTGAAAATATGCTTCCTGATAAAACTGAACAGAATATTATTTTGGAACTTGCACCTGAGCAGAGAAAAATGTATGAAAGAGCAGTAATAGAATGTACAGAAAAAGTTCTGTTAAATGAAGAAATTCAGACTTTTCAAATTTTAAGATTAATGACAAGACTGAGAAAAATTTGTACATATCCGGGTTGGAAAATAGAGAACTATAATGAGATAAGCGGAAAGGAAAAAGCTCTTGACGAACTTTTAGAGAGACTTATACCGCGTAATCATAAAATAATAGTTTTCTCACAATTCACAACAGGATTAAAAAAATTAACAGAAAAATATTCGGAAAAATATAAAACTTTGTATCTTGACGGGAATACATCTGCAAGAAAAAGAGTAAAGCTTGTGGAAAAATTTAATACAGAAGACTATGAAGTATTTTTTGTATCTTTGAAAGCCGGAGGAGTTGGGTTAAATATTACAGGAGCAGATACGGTTATTCATTATGATCCTTGGTGGAATCCTGCAGTGGAATCTCAGGCAACAGACAGAGCTCACAGAATAGGACAGAAAAAAGATGTTACGGTTTATAATTTTATAACAAAAGCTACAATAGAGGAATATATTTATAAACTGAAAGAGGAAAAAAGAGCATTGAGCAGAGACATTCTTGATAATACAGCTTTGGAGTTTTCAAAAGAAGATCTTATGAAATTTTTCAAACTTAACAGAATATAAATAAAAGATAAAATTCTCAGTATTAAAAATATTGAGAATTTTATTTTTTACAATAGTAATATTTTCAGTTTTTTGGTACAATATTTAAATGAGTATTAAATATTTGTTTAATGCTTAAAAAAGAAACGGAGGAACAAAAATGATTGACAACAAAACAAAGGGGATACTTTTTATGCTGATGTCATCACTGGGTTTCAGTCTTATGGCAGTGAGCATCAAATATGCAGAGGGGATACCTCTTTTTGAAAAAATATTTTTCAGAAATCTTGTAAGTTTTTTTGTGGCACTTTGGGGACTTAGAAATACTGAAAACTTTATGGATCTGCTTGGAAAAAAAGGGAACAGAAAATTTTTGCTTGGAAGATCAATAGCAGGACTTTTGGGAGTGATTACAAACTTTTATGCAATAGCAAATCTGCCTCTTGCAAATGCCAATATTATCACAAAGCTTTCGCCTTTTGTGGTACTTTTCTTTTCAGCATATTATTTGAAAGAAAAAGTGAGAGGAATACAGGTAGCCGGATTTTTTTTAAGTTTTTTTGGACTTATTCTTATTATAAGACCAACTCTTGATTTTAATATTCTGCCGAGTCTTTCTGCTGTGGCTTCTGCTGTTTGCGGAGGGGCAGCGTATACTCTCGTAAGACATCTTGGAAACAGAAAAGAAAATCCGAATACTATTGTTTTTGTATTTTCTTTGATATCAGTACTGGGAATGTTTCCGCTTATGATTATGGATTTTGTGGTTCCCACATTTACACAGCTTTTGATACTTTTAAGTATAGGAGTGTTTGCTTCTTTCGGACAGTTTGGGCTGACATATGCCTACAAGTATTCAAAAGCTTCGGAAGTTTCAATATATGCTTATTCGAGTATAATTTTTACTCTTGTTCTCGGATTTTTCTTTTTCAATGAAATTCCGGATATGTATGAAGTAATCGGAGGGATAATAGTTATTGCTGTAGCAGTAAAACTTTATTTTGTTTTTAAAGGAGAAAAAGAATAATTGTTCGTTTGGAAAGTACAAAGTGTTAAAAAATCTGCATATTTCTTTACAAATGAGGGGTAATATAATATAATTATTGAAAGGAAAGTATTAAAAAAGTTATACAAAGGACACGGAGATGAGATTAAAAAAGAAAAAAAAGACGCTTATAGGTTGGGTATATGTAATTGTGGCGGTGGCAGCAGCAGTTTTTTTTATGAGAGGAGTGCTTCTTTTTGGTATAAAAAAATTAAATATCTTGATACTTCCTGTGCAGAGTAAAATTTATACAACTACACAAGGTATAAGAGAAAATTTTAATACTATCATAAAATATAAAGATTTCTTTTATGAAAACAGAGAACTTAAACAAAAAATTACATCTCAGGAATTTAAAGATGAGATGATAGCAGATTTAAAAGCTGAAAATGAAAGACTCAGAAAACTTGTAGAGCTTAAAGGAGAGATAGGCTATAAGACAAAAGTTGTAAAAGTGAGTTTTCAGCATGTACAGGATACATATGAAAGTTTTATTATAAAAGCCGGGAAAATTGACGGAATGGAAGTAAATATGCCTGTTCTTTCAGGACGGCAGCTTATAGGAAAAATAACAGAGGTATATGAAAATTATTCTGTTGTGAAAATGATTACAGGAGAAAACAGTTTTGTCAGCACATTATGTGATAATGTAATCGGGATAGTAAGCGGAGAGAGAGAAAAAGATTTGTATTTCAGACCTACATCATCATTGGAAGAAGAGATACTTCCGGGAGATGAAATATTCACTTCGGGAATAAGCGATGTATATCCAAAAGGATTGTATGTTGGAAAAATATCAGAAGTAATATCAACAGAAAATAATTTGGAAAAAAGATACAGAGTAAAGATCGATACGAATATTTATGATTTTCAGGAAGCAATAGTTATAATGGGAGATGTGTAAAATGAATAGTGTGAAAAAAATAATGTTAATATTTTTTCTGCTGATATCTTCTTTATGTGCAGCTGCCGGCGGGAAAAACGAAACAGTAAAAAATATCAGTGATATAAAAACTTTAGACCTTATTGTAACGGAAAAGACATTTCTGAATAAAAAAAGTGAAGAGAAAGTATATAATATAAAGTATGTAATACCAAATCTTATGAAAAAAGAGATGATTGAACCAAAATCTCACAAAGGAGAGATATTTGTATATGCAGATGATACCAAAAAAACTTATCTTCCTATTTTTGAGCAGGTAATTGAAGAGAAAGCTCTTCCTGAAGAAAATTTTGTGATAGACACAATAATTTTATTGCAGAATAAAGACAGAAAAGATGAAAATTTCAGAAAACTTTACAACAGCGGTAAGCTGGTGAGAATACGAAATGACAATATCACAATTGAGCCTGTGAAAACAAAGCTTATTGACGGATATTATATACCTGTTTTTGTAAAAGTTTTTGACGGAGAGGTTTTGGCAGTAGAACTTACTTTGAAAAATGTAGAAATCAATAAAGAGATAGACAGAAAAGAGTTTGAGTTGTAATGACTAATCTTATAAAAACAGAAGGAATAATAATAAACAAAAAAGATATTGGAGATTTTGACAGGATTATTACTGTGTTTACAGGAGGTTTTGGGAAAATAGATATTCTTATAAAAGGTATCAGAAAAAGCCGTAAACGAGATAAACTCGGTTCAGATGTCCTTTCATTTTCCAGAACAGTGGTATATAAGAAAGAAAACAGTTTTGTAGGTTCAACAGTTGAAACAATAAAAAGTTATGAAAATATCCGAAGAGATATGAAAAAAATAGGTATGGTTCTTTATATGTTTCATGTGCTTAATAATATTCTTACTGACAGTGAAAGAAAAACAGTGCTTTATGATTTAACATTGAAAAGTCTTGATTATATAGACAGAGAAGAAAATATTTCAAACTGTATTCTTCTTGTGATTTATTATCTTAATAAAATAATCGGAGAAGAGGGAATAAAATTTATAATACAGGGAGGAAGAAATTTTTCTGTAAAAAATTCTGTTATATCAGAAGAACTTTACAGTGACACTGTAAAATTGAGCAGAGAAGAATATCATATTATTGAAAGCATATACTTTAATAAAGTGAAAGAACTGCTGCAGGAAAGTACAGATGTGAAAGATTTGTATTCGGTTTTAAGTATTTATGAAAGATACTTAAATTATCATATGGAATTATGTTTAGATTTTAAAAATTATATTTTGGAGGCATAAAATGTTAAATATAGTTAAAATTACGGACTATATGTCAGAAGATTTAATAACATTGAATTTAAAAAGCAAAACAAAAGAAGCGGTTCTTGAAGAATTGTCAGTTTTAATGGCAAAATCTCCAAATATCCAGGATAAAAATGTTATTAAAAAAGCTTTGATGGAGAGAGAGGAACTTGGAAGTACAGGTATAGGAAAAGGAATTGCTATTCCCCATGCTAAGACAGATACAGCCTCAAAATTAACAATAGCTTTTGGAATAAGCAGAGAGAAAATAGATTTTAATTCTCTTGATAATGAAGGAGTAAATATATTTTTTGTATTTGCTTCTCCGATAGAGGACAGCCAGATATATTTGAAAGTCCTTGCAAGAATATCAAGACTTATCAGAAATGAAAGTTTTAGAAATAAACTGTTAAGTTGTCAAAAGCCGGAAGATGTTATTAAATTTATAGGAGAAGAAGAAGCTGTATAAGCTTAGGAGGAACATATGAATTGTCCATTCTGTAATAATGAAGATACGAGAGTTGTAGACAGCAGAGTGTTTATAAACGGTAATGCTATAAAAAGAAGAAGAGAATGCACAGCGTGCAAAAAAAGATTTACAACATATGAAAAAGTGGAAGAAAGGGCAGTTTATGTTGTAAAAAAAGATAAAAGCAGAGAGAAATTTGATAAAGAGAAATTGATGAGAGGACTTTCCATTGCAACGATAAAAAGAAATATTTCAACAGATACTCTTGAAGAATTTGTGCTTGAAATAGAAAGAAGTCTTCAGAATTCTCTTGACAGCGAAATCACAACAAGCGATCTTGGAGAAATAGTTTTGAGAAAATTAAAAGAACTTGATGAAGTGGCTTATGTGAGATTTGCTTCTGTTTATAAAGAGTTTGATGATATCAAATCTTTTATAGAGATTGTGGAAAATATTAATAAAGATAAAAAGTAAGGAGAACAGCAGCAGATGAGAATATTATTTATGGGAACTCCCGAGTTTGCCGTTCCATGCCTTGACAGAATGAATAAGGAGCATGAGGTTATCGGGATATATACAAAAGTTGACAAGGTAAATAAGAGGGGAGGAAAAATAACATATCTTCCTGTAAAACAGTATGGACTGGAACATAATATTCCAATTTATCAGCCGTCAACTTTAAAAGACGGAACAGTGGAAAAAGAGATAAAAGAACTGAATCCTGATCTTATAGTTGTGGTAGCATATGGAAAAATAATTCCAAAAAGTATAATTGATATACCAAAATATGGAATAATAAATGTACACTCTTCTCTTCTGCCAAAATATAGGGGTGCAGCTCCTATTAACGCAGCAATTATTGAAGGAGAAACAAAAACAGGTGTAACAATAATGTATATAGCAGAAGAACTTGATGCAGGAGATATTATTCTTACAGGAGAAACAGAAATTACAGAGGAGGAAACTTTCCTTACTCTTCATGACAAGCTGAAAGAGATAGGAGCAGAAACTCTGAGCAAAGCTGTAAAAATGATATTTGAGGGAACTAATCCAAAAATACCTCAAAACCATGAGGAAGCTACTTTTGTAAAACCGTTCAAAAAAGAAGATTTGAAAATCGATTGGAACAAAACAGAAAAAGAGATTTATAATTTTATAAGAGGAATAAATCCTTTTCCGTGTGCATACACAACTCTTAACGGAAAAATGATGAAAGTATATGCTGTAAAAAAATATGGAAAAATATATGAAAACGGAGAAATAGGGGAAGTCGTGGATAAAGTGAAAGGACAAGGACCTGTTATAAAAACAGGAAACGGTTCTGTAATTTTGACAGAAGCAAAACCTGAAAGCAAAAAAATTATGTCAGGGGCAGATTTGTTAAACGGAAATTTTGTAAAAATCGGAGAAAAATTATTGTAATAAGATACTGGAAAGGCGGATATACAGAATATGATAATTGACGGAAAAAAATGTTCGGAAGAGATATTGGAAACATTAAAAAATGAAATTGAGATACACAGGGAAAGATTTAACAGAGTTCCGGGATTGGCTGTAATAATTGTGGGAGATAATCCTGCTTCAAAAATTTATGTAAAATCAAAAATAAAAGCCTGTGAAAAAGTGGGAATAAAAAATATAGAAATAGTTCTTGATAAAGGAATTTCAGAAGAGAAACTTATAGAAGAAATAGAAAAATTGAATAATGACAGAAATGTAAACGGAATACTTGTTCAGCTTCCTCTTCCTGCTCATATAAATGAAAAGAGAGTCTGCAATGCAATATCAGCAGGGAAAGATGTGGACGGATTTAAACCTGAAAATCTTGGAAAAATAATGCTGGGGGATGATGACGGATTTGTGTCATGTACACCTCAGGGAATTTTGTATCTTATAGACCAGACAGGAATGGATCTTAACGGAAAAAATGCTGTTGTTGTTGGAAGAAGCAATATTGTTGGAAAACCTGTGGCTTCTCTTCTTATAAACAGAGGAGCAACTGTTACTGTGTGCAACAGTAAAACACAAGATCTTCCGGGAATATTAAAAAGAGCAGATTTAATAGTAATAGCTATCGGGAAAGCAAAATTCCTGAAAAAAGATATGGTGAAAGAGGGAGCAGTTGTAATTGATGTAGGGATTAACAGAGTCGACGGAAAAATATACGGAGATGCAGATTTTGAAGAAGTGAGCACTGTGGCATCTCATATAACTCCTGTTCCCGGAGGAGTCGGGCCTATGACAATAGCTATGCTGCTAAAAAATACAGTTAAAGCTTTTTGTAAGGAGGAAGCGGTAAATGGCAATTAAAAAAAGAAAAAAAGGTAAAAGCGAAGACAAAAGAGAATATTTTATAGTGGACAGGAGAATTCTTCCTACATCTATTCAAAATGTAATCAAAGTAAATGATCTTATTCAGCAGGAAAAAATTTCCAAATACGAAGCTATAAAAAAAGTTGGTCTCAGCAGAAGTACTTATTATAAATATAAAGATTATATAAAACCTTTCTTTGAAAGCGGAAAAGAAAAGGTTTTCAGTATTCATTTGGCTTTGGTTGATGAACCCGGAATACTTGCAAGAATACTTGATGTAATTGCGACACATGATATGAACATTCTTACTATTATTCAAAATATTGCTATCGATGGGATAGGAAGAGCAACTATCTCTATTCAAACAACAGAAAATATGTTGAGAAAAATAGAGGGAATGCTTGAGCTGATAAGCGAAATAGATGGTGTAAAAGAGCTTAGAATAATCGGAAGCAACTAATATTATTACATAATTTTTATAAAAGCAGGAGTGTTATAAAATGAAAAAAATAGATTTAGATTTAATAGAAAAACTGGCAGAAAGTATGAATACTCATTCATTGAATGAGATATCTCTGGAAAACGGAGAGCAGAAACTTGTATTAAAAAAAGAAAAGAAAACAGCAGAATTTACAGCTGTACAGCCTGTTATGCAAAGAGCAGCGGCAAAATCCGTAAAAACTGTTGAAAAATCAGAAAAGAAAGCAGCGGAAACAGTATCAGGAAATATAATAGTTTCTCCAATGGTAGGAACTTTTTATCGTTCTCCTGCTCCCGGAGCACCGGCTTTTGTTGAAGAAGGACAAAATATAAGCACAGGAGATGCTGTATGTATCATAGAAGCAATGAAAATGATGAATGAAGTAAGCTCGCAGTTCACAGGAAGAGTAGTAAAAATTCTTGTTGAGGACGGAGTTGTGGTACAAAAAGGAGATAAGCTGTTTATTGTTGAGTAAATTTAAAAATTTAAAACATTATAAGGAAGGTGTATTTGTCAATTGGACACGTATCATTATTTGGTTTTACTAATATTGTTAATATTATTATCAGGTTTATTTTCTGCATCTGAAACAGCTCTTACAGCATTCAGAAGCATTCATCTGGAAGAAATCAATGAGGAAAATCCGAAAAAAGGAAAACTTTTAAAATACTGGCTTAAAAAACCAAACGAAATGCTTACAGCACTTCTTTTGGGAAATAATATTGTAAATATTCTGGCAACATCTCTTGCCACAGCTTTTATTACAAGTTATCTTCAAGATAAAGGAATGAATAATTCACAGAATATGTCAGTATTTATTTCTACAGTTGTGATGACAGTAGTTATTCTGATTTTTGGAGAAATTACTCCGAAAGTTATAGCAAAAAATAACTCAACACCGATTTCAAAATCAGTGATAACTCCCATTTATTATCTGACAAAACTGGCAGCTCCTGTAATATGGATTTTGACAGGAATATCAAAACTTATAGGAAGAATTTTGGGAGTGGATATAAAAGATGAAGCAATAATGATAACAGAACAGGATATTCTTTCTTATGTAAATGTGGGAGAAGCTGAAGGTGTAATCGAAGCTGAAGAAAAAGATATGATTGAATCTATGGTTACTTTTGGTGAAACCACAGCAAAAGAGGTAATGACACCGAGAACATCTGTATATGCAATAGAGGGAAACAAATCAATAAATGCAGTGTGGGATGATATTACCACTCTTGGATATTCAAGAATACCTGTATATAAAGATGTGATGGATGAAATAATAGGAATTCTTTATATAAAAGATTTGTTGAACGCAGTAAAAGAGGGAAAATCAGATATGCCAGTAAAAGAGTTTGTAAGAAAGGCGTATTTTGTACCTGAAACAAAATCAATTATAAGAATATTGGAAGATTTCAAAACTCAGAAAGTGCACATGGCTGTTGTAATAGATGAATACGGAGGAACTGTCGGAGTTGTTACAATAGAAGACTTGATAGAAGAAATATTTGGAGAGATAAGAGATGAGTATGATAAAGAGGAAGAGGAATCTATAAAAGAAAAAGCTCCCGATACATACGAAGTAGATGCAATGCTGGATATTGAAACTATCAATAAAGAGCTGGATATTGAGCTTCCTGAATCTGAAGACTATGAAAGTCTTGGAGGGCTTATTATGAATGAGCTGGATAAGGTTGCAGAAGCCGGAGATACAGTACACATAGCCGGCGTAGAGCTTAAAGTTTTGGAAATACAGAAAATGAGAGTATCAAAAGTACTGATAAAAAAGGAAAGTGAAAATAAAGAATGTACAGAGGATTAAGAGGATATTTTTATGCAGGACTTATAGTTATTCTTCCCCTGTTCCTGACTATTTTTATAATTAACTGGATAATTAATCTGATTATAGCTGTAACTATGGAATCATTTTTTACAGTTTTTATAAATAATGCAATCAGTTTTTTTGGAATAGAGGACAATCTTCATCTGAAAACAGCAGTGTATATTCTTTATCTTTTGAGTATACTTATTTTTATAACATTTATTGGGTATATTACTAAAAATATTATAGGTAAAAAAATAACAAGAAGTATAAACAGAGTTATTGGAAAGCTTCCGATTGTGAAACATATTTATACTACAATAAATCAGATTGTAAGTCTTATTTCATCAGACAAAGGAAACACATATAAGAGAGCTGTGGCTGTGGAATATCCAAGAAAAGGAATTTACAGCATAGGATTTTTGACTTCTGAAACAAATGAGGCTTTATCAAAATCAGAGGGAAAAGACTTATGTAATATATTTATTCCGACATCACCAAATCCTACTTCGGGAATGTTTATATGTGTGGAAAAAAAAGATGTTATTTTCCTTGATATGAAAATAGATGATGCTGTAAAACTTATAATTTCAGGCGGTGTTATAGTTCCGGAAATGGAGAAAGAAGAGAACAGTGAAGAAGAATAGTATAATTTTTCTGTTAATTTTAATATTTACAGCCTGCAGTTCTGCTGATATGAATAAAACAGCTCAGGAGAAAAACAGCAGAGAAGAGTATTATATTTTAAGAGGAATAAATTATGTTCGTGAAGAAAATTATACAAAAGCTTTGAAAGAATATGAAAAAGCTTATGAAAAAAATGAAAATAATATAATTACATTAAAAGAAATAGCGAGAACATATGTAAAGCTGAAAGATTATGACAAAGGAATTTATTATTATACCAGAGCTCTCAAAATAGATAATAAAGATCAAGAGTGCATCAGAAATATAGGGTATACTTATTATCTGAAAAACGATAATAAAAAATCTCTGGAATATTTGAATAAATTGTCTGCTGACGGAGCAGGAGCGGAAACTTTAAAGCTTAAAGCATATCTTCTTTATGAGAGCAAAGATTTTAAAAATTCCTATAAAACTTTCAGAGAAGTTTTTGAAAAAGAGGGACAGATGGATTTGTTCTACTGTAAAATATATGCAAATCTTCTAAGTGATATGGGAAGAAAAGAAGAGTTGAGAATTTTTCTTGAAAAGGGGATGGAGAAATATAGTTCTGACAGGGAATATGTAATTTTTTATGCCTATGCTGTGGGTGAATATTTCGGAGAATATTCTCAAGGGGAAAGAGAGATAAAAAGATATATTGTTTCTTACGGAGGAAACGATTCTCTTTATATAGCTCTTGCTTATATGATTTATAATCAGAAAGAATACAGTCAGGCTGAATCTGCACTGAAACTAGTATCTTACAGAGAAAGATACAGTAAAGATTATTTGGATTTAGAAGAGAGGTTGAGAGAAAAAATATGAATTATAAAGATTACATAACATCAATAGAAAATTTTCCAAAAGAGGGAATAACTTTCAGAGATATAACTTCTTTTGTACAACATGGAGAGGCTTTCAAAACAGCCATAAAAGAATTTGCTGAATTTGCAAAGGAAAAAGGTGCAGATGTGATAGTAGGACCTGAATCCAGAGGATTTATATTTGGGTGTCCTGTGGCATACGACCTTGGAATAGGTTTTGTTCCTGTAAGAAAACCGGGAAAACTTCCGAGAGAGGTAATATCTTGCAGTTATGATTTGGAATATGGAAGCAACACAGTGGAAATTCATAAGGATGCAATCTGTAAAGGACAGAAAGTTGTAATAATTGATGATTTGCTGGCAACAGGAGGAACAACAGAAGCTGTTATAAAGCTTGTGGAAGAACTTGGAGGAGAAGTTACAGGT